>JALVAQ010000276.1 GCA_027011095.1 Bacteroidales bacterium | reverse complement strand
CCGTTGCCTTATCGTTTTTAACTATTTTTGCCTGCATCTTTTAATTTTAAATAAAAGTGTAATTCAAACAGTTACCAAATTGCAGGAAAAATGAAAATCAAAATTGTAAATAAATCGAAGCATCCTTTACCACAATACGAAACGAAAGCATCAGCCGGAATGGACCTGAGGGCAAACATTGATGAGCCTGTTCAAATGGCACCGTTACAGCGGGTATTGGTTCCTACGGGATTGTTTATTGAACTGCCTGTGGGATACGAAGCCCAGGTGCGGCCCCGCAGCGGTATGGCCATCAAACACGGTATCGGTGTGTTAAATTCTCCGGGAACCATTGATGCCGACTACCGGGGTGAAATAAGGGTGATTTTAGTGAACCTTTCCAACGAAACGTACACCATAAATGATGGTGATAGAATTGCACAGATGATTATTTCGGCACATGTTCAGGCGCAGTGGGAAAAGGTGGAAGTGCTAAGCGAAACCCAACGTGGCGCAGGCGGATTCGGACATACGGGAAAATAGAACCGGGGTTAACAACCAAATACAATAACAATGAATTTTAAATCAATAGCAATCATTCTTTTTTCAGGAGTGCTGGCACTTACATCGTGTTCAACGGTTAAAAAAGGAACGGCTGACGAACCCCGTAAATTGACACAAAAAGAGGCACTGAACGAAGCTGACCTGTTTGCCAAAGGGGTGATACAAAAAGAGGCGGGCAATACCGAACAGGCACTGGATTTTTTCACAAAAGCGCTTGAAATCGACCCGAACGACCCGGCAGCACTGTTTGAAAAAGCAAAATTGCTAAGCGCTTACGGACAGATTCCCGAAGCTTATCAGCTTGCCAAAAAAGCAGTGATGCTGGATAGTAAAAACCGCTGGTACAAAGCTGCATACGGTAAAATAGCCCAACAAGACGGAAAATATGATGAGTATGTAAAAGCTTATGAGGAGCTGGTTAAACAATATCCGGACGACCTGAGCTTTTTATACGAACTGGCTTATGCCTATGTTTTTACCGGCGATTATCAAAAAGCAGCTTTGGAGTACAATAAAATTGAAGAACAGGTTGGGATTACCGAACCGTTAACCCTGCAAAAGGTACAAGTATATACGCAACTTGGCGACTATCAAAGCGGTGTTAAAGAGTATGAAAAACTGATTAGTAACAGTCCGCAAAATACCCGCTATTATGCGCTATTGGCCGA
Source organism: Bacteroidales bacterium (assembly GCA_027011095.1). Taxonomy (GTDB): domain Bacteria; phylum Bacteroidota; class Bacteroidia; order Bacteroidales; family F082; genus B16-G9. The sequence goes on along the minus strand of JALVAQ010000276.1, from coordinate 6,950 downwards.
GTATTGCGCAAAAAACAAAATGGACGACAAAGCCGTTTGGGCCTACCAACAAATTGAAAAAATTAATCCTGACGACCCTTATGTTCACATTTCGCTTGCCGATTATTACCGAAAACGCAACAATATTCAAAAATCGTTTGAAGAGCTAAAACTGGGCATGGCCAATAAAAAACTTGATTTACAAACAAAAATAAAACTGCTCTCAACCTATTATTCCGGATCGCTTAACGAAATACAGAAAAAACAGGCACTGGAATTATCACAGATTTTAATTAAGGTTCACCCTGACAAACCCATGGCAAAAACGTTATACGCTTCGTTGCTTTATCAAAACGAAGAGTACAAAAAAGCGCGCAAAATAACCGCTGAAATATTAACACAGGATTCGCTAAATTATGCCGTGTGGGAACAGCTGCTTTTTTGCGATATGTATTTGAATAATTACAAAAGCCTTGCACACGAATCGGATAATGTGATTGATCTTTTTCCAAATCAGCCGTTGCCCTATTTGATGAATGGAATTGCCTATTATCAGCTAAAAAAATATCAAAAAGCAGCCAACAGTTTGGAAACCGGTAAGGATTTTGTTGCCGGAAATCAAAAGTTACTGGAAGAGTTTTATAACTATCTCGGCGAGATTTATTACAAAATGAAAAACTATGATGCCTGTTACAGCGCCTACGACAAAGTACTTTCCATCAATCCTGAAAATTCCATTGTATTAAACAACTACGCCTATTATCTTTCGTTGCAAAAAATAAAACTTACCAAAGCGGAGCAGATGGCAAGGCATGCCGTTAACCTGGACCCTAAAAATGTAAACAATATTGATACCTACGCATGGGTGCTTTATCAGCAGGGTAATTACGAGCAGGCGCTAAAATGGCAGGAAGAGGCCCTTAAAAACGGAGGTGATACCAACGGAACAGTTTTGGAACACTATGGCAAAATTCTTGAAAAATTGGGCCGCACCGATGAAGCGGATGCCTATTTTAAAAAAGCAAAAAAATACAAAAAATAAAGTGTGGACAGAATAAACAAAATAGCAGGGGTTAAGCTGATGTTGGTTTTTATAACCATTATTTCGCTAGTTACAACATCGTGCAGCTCGTCAAAAAAGGTGTCGGCCAAAAGAAACCTTAAAAAATACGGATTTGAATATTTAAAACTCAAAAACGAAGAAAACGAGCTTACCTTTAACAATTTATCGGCCAAATTAAGTCTTACATACAGCAACGAAAAATCAAGTACAAGGCTACAGGGCAGGCTCCGTATGAAGCAGGACAGTATTTTATGGATTTCCTTTTCGCCTGCTATGGGTATTGAAGCTGCAAGGTTAATTTTAACACAGGATTCCATTAAATTCATCAACAGGCTTAACAAAACCTATTTTACGGGTGAGTATCAAATGCTCGATACCCTCATTAGCACCACCATCGACTATACCATTATTCAGTCGATGATTTTGGCCAACGAGTTGCCATATTATAAGCTTGATAATTATAGCGTTAAGGCAGACAACAATATGTATCTGTTAACGATGGAGAAAAAAAGAAAAGTTAAAAGAAAGATAAAAAGAGGAAAATCGCCCACCAATGTTATTGTTGAAAAAGTGTGGCTCGACCCCGTAAATTTCAGAATGAGGCGCGTTGAAATGAACGAAATTGGCGATGATAAAAAGAAACTGGTGGTTCAATACGATGACTATCGTAAAGTGGAGGGTAAAATGTTTCCCTTTAAAATTAAAATTTCCGTATCGGCTGATAATGATATTGTTATAGATGTTGATTACAGCAAAGTGCACTTCGATGAAACACTGAGCTTTCCGTTTCGTATTCCTTCAAAATACCATTATGCCTTTTAACTGATTTACGCTAATTAAGATGAGCAAGGCTGAAAGTCTTTCCTCAAATAGCACATTTTAACACTTCATTCAATTATGTTTTATATCTTTGTAAGCAGTTTTAATCTGTTAAAACAACTATGAGAAATAAGTACATATCAAAGCAATCCAATGAGATTCTGACATTTTTTTATGAACAGGACAGGCATTGTTTTGACTATGAACTTGCAAAAAAAGCACTTCCAAAATCCAACGATAGTGCACTAAGAGAACTTCTTAGTGATATGACACGCAGGGGACTGTTAATGCGGGTAAAAAGAGGATTATATTATATTATTCCTTACGAGCAAGATGCTAAAACATTTATGCCCGATTGGCATTTGTTAGCTGAATATTTGGTGAAAGATGCAAAACATTACATTGGTTATTATTCGGCCTTACAAATTCACAACCTGCTTACTCAGCCATCATTAAAAGAGCAAATTGTTGTTTCAAAACAAATAAGGCCATCAACAATTAAAATTAAAGAAGTACCATTTCAATTTATTTATCATAATGAAAAGCATTTTTTTGGAACAAAGAAAATTTGGATAGATAATTTTAACAAAGTGGCTTGTTCTGACCTTGAAAAAACATTTATTGATTGTTTGTTCAAACCTGATTATGCAGGCGGAATCGTTGAAATAGCAAGAGCTATTTACATCGCTCGTAATAAAATAAGGTTTAATGTATTGTTAAATTATGTCATCAAATTTAATTCTCAAGCAGTTATAAAACGGTTGGGATTTATCTTAGAAACACTAAATATTAATACAAACATTACTGAAGATTTGCTAAAACTAAAAACAAACTCCGTTGTACTTTTAGATACAGAACTCCCAAAAACAGGAAAAATAAAAACAAAATGGAGTATTCAGCAGAATATTGAAACAGAAACCATTAAAGCAGCCATTTATACATGATAAAACCGGGAGAAATACAAAAGAAAGCCCGGGCAGAAAATGTTCGAGACCAACAAATTGAGAAGGATTATATCTTATCCTGGATTTTGCAAGGTTTGGCTATGCATTTTGAATTGTCGAAAGCAGTTGTTTTTAAGGGTGGAACCGTCTTAAAAAAGGTATATTTTAAAGATTACAGATTTTCAGAAGACCTTGATTTTACCCTGTTAGATAATAGTTTATCCAAACAACAGCTTGTTGATTATTTCAATGATGTATTTGAATATATAAAAGAAGAAGCAAACATTCCATTAGAAATAATTGATGAAAATGAACACAAAGATGGTGGTATAAATTTTTATGTAAGCTATATTGGCCCTTTAGGCGGAATGGAAACTAATAAACGTGTTAAAGTTGATATATCAAGAGATGAGCGTTTACAATTTAAGCCTGTTTTACAAGATGTTTTCCTCGCATATACCGACCAGAAAGAACACAGGTTACTTTGTTACACTCTTGAAGAAATCCTTATTGAAAAACTTCGCTCGGTAATGCAGAGAATGCAGGCACGAGATTTTTACGATATTTGGTATTTACTCAATGTACTTGGATTAGAAATTGATTTTTATGTTCATGAATTTATTGCCAAGTGCGAAAGCAAAAATATTAATCCAAAAGACTTTTTTAATAAATTAGAACATCGTTTACCTCAATATAAAGCTCGATGGCAAAAATCTATGAAAGATCAAATTCAAAATTTGCCGGATTTTGATAAAGTTGAAAGAGAAGTGAAACGATGTATAAAGAAATTAGATTTATAATATGAAACTATTTAACAATCACCCATGGATAAGAATAGTATAATAAAAGAATTAGCAAAAACGATTGCCGAAGACACTCAAAATTTTAACAACCTCTTATGCTGGTATTGAATAATCAAAATATGATAAACAAATTTCTTTTTGAAAACATGGCATTAAAGTACATATATAAACGGCATAGTAATACTCACCGAAAACCAGACCGCAAAACCATCTTTGCAGGGATACTGTTTTTAGGGTTGCTATTTTTATTTAGTGGCGAGGTAACGGCACAAAAAAAGGCGGATAATCTTAAGGAAAAACGTAAAAAAATAGAACAGGAAATAAACTACACCAACAAGCTGCTGGCCGAAACCAGAAAAAACAAAAAAAACACCCTTTACGAACTTCAACTGATACAGCAAAAAATAAACCAACGTAACGAACTGATTGCCACTCTGAAAAAGGAGATTGTTAACCTGGAGAGAAAAATTGTCAACACCAAATCCGGTATCAATTCAATGGATAAACAACTTGCGGCTCTTAAAGAAGAGTACGCCCGGGTTGTTTTGTTTTTGTCACGAAACAACAGCCGGCTTGATAAACTGATTTACCTCTTTTCGGCAGAAGACATGAATCAGGCCTATCAGCGCTTACGTTATCTGGATGAAATGACGGCTTTTATCAGGCATCAGGCCGATTCCATTAAACGCATGGAAACCATAAAACAGAAGGAGTTAACCGAATTTAATTTACAAAAGGCCGAAAAAAGCAGGTTGCTGGAAAAAGAGAATACACAGCTTTCAAAACTTGAAAGCAATCAGCATGAAAAAGATAAGGTAAGAGCCAACCTGTCGAAAAAGGAAAAACAACTGCGTGCTCAGCTGCGTAAAAAAAGAAGAGAAGCCGGTAAATTAAACCGACAAATTGAAAACATTATTGCTGCCGAAACCAAAGCCAAAAAGAGCACTTCCGGAAACCACACTTATGCTCTGACTCCCGCCGAAAAAAAGCTGGCCAACGAATTCAGGAGCAACAAGGGCAAACTACCGTGGCCCACGGCACGCGGATTTATTTCGGAAACCTACGGTACTCATCCCCATCCGGTGCTAAAACATGTTATGGTGAAAAACAACGGCATCAATATAGCCACCGGTAAAGCCGGTGATGCTCGTGCGGTTTTTAAGGGAAAAGTGGTGAGTGTGGCCACCATTTCAAATACCAATAAAGCTGTTATTATTAAACACGGTAACTGGTTTACGGTTTACTCTAATCTGGAGCAGGTGTATGTTTCTGCGGGCGACCAGGTTAAAACCAAACAACCTCTCGGAAGAATACACACCAACCTCAAAGGAAAAACAGAACTGCATTTTGAGGTGTGGAACGGAAAACAAAAACAAAATCCCTATTACTGGATAGTAAGAAAATAATACCGGTTATTTCAATTTTTCGGCAACCTTTTCAAGCATGGTATCCACCAGTTTATCAAGGTGATATTGTGTTTTTAAGCCCCAATCGTTTTGAGCTGTTGAGTCGTCGATACTTGCAGGCCAACTGTCGGCAATAGCCTGACGAAAATCGGGTTTGTAGCTTATTTTAAATTCGGGCATCCGTTTTTGAATGGCCTCTGCCAGCTCTTTGGGGGTAAACGAAATGCCGGCCATGTTATATGCCGAGCGTAACGATAATTTATCGCCATCGGCCTGCATAAGCTTAATGGTATTGTTAATGGCATCTTCCATAAACATCATGGGCAAGGCAGTATCCTCACTCAAAAAACTTTCGTATTTGCCTTTTTTAATGGCCTCAAAAAATATTTCCACGGCATAATCGGTGGTGCCGCCACCGGGTTCGGTTTTATAACTAATCAGTCCGGGATAGCGTACACTACGAAAATCAACGCCATATCTTTTGCAATAATATTCACCCCAGCGCTCGCCTGCCAGTTTTGAAATACCATAAACAGTGTTAGGCTCCATAACCGTTAACTGCGGTGTATTATAACGGGGAGTGGTTGGGCCGAAAACAGCTATGGAACTAGGCCAAAACAGTTTTTTGGCATCGCTTTGGCGCGATACCTCAAGCGTATTCATCAACGCTTTCATATTGATGTCCCAGGCTTGCAACGGAATTTTTTCGGCATTACCCGAAAGAACCGCGGCAAGGTTATAAATCTGGGTTATTTTAAACCTTACAACAAAGTGCAGCAGGTTGTTGTAATCGAGAACATCCAAAATTTGAAAAGGGCCGCTTTCACGAATTTCCTGAGGCGGTTGTTTAATGTCGGTGGCAAAAACATTTTTGTTGCCGTATATCTTACGAAGTGCCAGCACAAGCTCCGAACCAATTTGCCCCGAGCTGCCGATTACTAATATTTTTTCCATGTTTTAAGCTGTTTTTATGGTGATGCAAACGTAGTAAAATTTTACAGGAAATAAACATTAAAACAGTAGCGATTTATAAACTTATAATCCCGCTTTTAATGGCAAATATTACGGCTTCAACCATGTTTTTCGATTCGGTTTTTTGAACAATGGCAGCCCTGTGTTTTTCAACGGTCCGGTTACTTATAAAAAGAGTATCGGCAATCTCGGTGCTTGATTTTCCTTTGCAAATTTCTAACAAAACTTCTTTTTCTCTTTCCGATAGTTCAACCAAAACAGGGGGAGGTTCTTTTTGCTCTTTGGTATAAATATTAGATAATTTTTCAGCCAAATCTTTCGAAATTAAATTGTAATCCTGCGAAAAAAGATCTATCGCCCTCCCAAGCTCCCGTAGGTCATCATTGCTTAAATCAATACCTTTTAACGTATATTGCGCATTGTCAAGGTTAACTATATTGCCGACAATGCAATCTTTTCCTTTGTAAAATGAGTACCCGCCAATCAGCTTAAACGGTATTGTTTTTCCAAATTTATTAACACCCTTAAATTCAAGTGTAAATTCCTTTTGCTTAGAGGCTATACAACCGGAAAAAGCCTGTTTTATTTTTGATTTATCGGCTTGAGCGGCAAGTTCAATGAGGGATATTTTTTGCATTTCAACCTGACTGTACCCAAAGTATTGAGCCAGATTTCGGTTTGCTTCAATAAATCTGTTTTCCTGGTAAACAAAAGCACCGTGCGGACTGTTATTCAGAAGGCTGTTGAACCTTTCCTGGTTTGCCATGAGAATTTTGTTGCGTTTTTGGATGCGGGTATTTATGGTATTAAACAAATCGTCAAACTCAAAAGGTTTGGTTATATAGTCATCGGCACCAAGCTGCATGCCGGTTCTGATATCCTTTAACGATGTTTTTGCCGTTAAAAAAATAAAGGGCGTTGAATAGGTTGCCGGTGTTTCGTTTAAAATATTATAAACCTGATA
>JALVAQ010000275.1 GCA_027011095.1 Bacteroidales bacterium | reverse complement strand
ATTGTAGCCAGACCATAAGGCTTCCCTATATCTTAATACCTCTTTAGATGCTCCTGCTGTTTCTGTATTTTGATCACTATAAGCTTTATATAACTCATCATCAGTTGTGAATATGCTTTCAATTGCACTAGAAGTTTTTGCTTCTTGTAAACTTATGGTATTTATTAGTAGTCCCTGATTCGGAATTACAGCACTGCGGCCTTGAAGTCTTGCCAGAGCAGCTTTTGCATCTCCAAGTTTTTCCAATATTTCAATTGTGCGGTATAATTCCTTTCTAATTGGTAATGGAGGAATATTATTCCAGGGAATATTTCTGTCGGGGTTGATTGGATAAAGTATTTCTTGCATTAGTATTTCTGATTTTTAATGTTTACTTCTATTCAAGCCTCAAAAATACCAGTTTTTATCTAAAAAACATTAAATCATTTAAATAATAATGTTTGGTCGGATTACCGAATTAAAAAATATTGGCTAAACATGCAACAAACATTAATAATAGCTAAAGATGATGTTTGTTTATAGATGTGGCACAACTATAAGCTATACGCAAAATCTACCCAGGCAATGGCTAATTAACAACCTCTAATAGGTCTTTGTCATGTCTTCGGGGACTATCAATATAAAATCGGCAACCTTACGCGTTTCATCACTGATGGTATCAATATCGGCTTGTTCTACCGTGGTTATGGTTACTATTTTTAATCCGGGTTTATACATGTTTAAATGCCACAGGATACTTTGGTAATTATCGGAGTGATAGGAACCATTGTAGTGTAAAAAGAGTATTCCCTTTTGTGCGTAGCCTGCAATGGAAAAGGCCATGGTAGCATCTTTTATTGCCTGCGCTTTGGGGAAGTTTTGATTTACATGCCCGCCCATTCCCGGCATGTGCAACATATCGTTGTAACATTTAACAGCCGAATCGTAAGCAATGGGCAGGGGTGCAATATAGGTTTTGGCTTCGGCATCAAGCTTTTCGAGGCCTTCAAACCCTTTTTTATAAACTACCGAAGCATACCGGCGTGGTATGTTGGTGGCAATAAAGGGTAACTTATGTTTTTTGGCAAACTCCACCAACGGTTTATAATCGGTACTGTAATTTGGCCAAAGTCGGGCCTCATCCTTAAAGCTTTTTCCGCTTATCTTTCCTGACAAATACTCGTCAAGAATAAGTTGGTTGTCGCGTTCAAACATCTCGGCACCAAGAATAAGATTATCCCCTTTGGCCTTATAGCAATCTTTTGTAAGTTCAAGCTCCATCCAGTGTGCAATGGGGTTGTTATGGCTCTCACCAAAAAAAACAACATCGGCATTCAGCGCTGCTTTAAGCACTTTTTCGTATTTAACCTTTTTGCCCTTGCTGTTATAAAAATAGTACGCGGGTTTATCCGATTTAAAAGCGGTAAGCATGAATACCGCCATCAACGCAACTAATAATTTTTTCATTTGTTCGATATTTTATTTTTTCTTTTTTAATCCATCTTCCTGAAACACCATAGGAAGCAGGTTGTCAATTCCTTCGGTGGCAACTACCGGGCCGTTCTGCCCCTGCATGATAACCCTTATTTTGTTGGCTTGCCGGTGCTCGGTTTCGGCAATAACCTGACGGCATGCCCCACAAGGCGCAATGGGTTCTTTAATAACAAAGTGGTCGGCTTTTGCGGTAATAGCAATGGCTTTTACAGCAACACCCGGATATTTTGATTTGGCATAAAACAGGGCAACCCGCTCGGCACATAAGCCCGAAGGGTAAGCGGTATTTTCCTGATTGTTACCATGAATTATTTCGCCGTTTTCCAATAAAACTGCTGCACCCACATGAAATTCGGAATAAGGTGCATACGAATTTTTTACCGCTACTTTGGCTTCGTGCAAAAGGTTTTTTTCCTTTTCAGAAAGCTCATCGGAACTGTTATATTGTTCAACAACAACTTCAAATTTGTTAATTTTCATCGAATTTATTTTTTAGGCTAAGATACAATGTTTTTAATTGTTTTACGACCAAAAAGCAGGAATGAATAAAAAAAGGCAAACATCGAAACGCCCGAGTGGGTATCAATGGTATCATCAGAAAGCATCGATAAGAACATGATAACGAAAAAGACAAGAAAGAAATAATCGCTAAAATAGTGGAGCTTTACAGGTGGATAAAACAGCGCAAACAAAAACCACAACAGCCCCACCGCTCCAAAAGTTATGGCCATGGTAAGAAACTGATTGTGTGCATGAAACATAAACTCAGGCTTTAGTTTTGATTTCATTAATTTATATTCTTCAAAAAGAGCATCTTCCATATCGCCGGTTCCCACACCAAACAGCGGATAATGTTTAAAAAGTAAAATCGCACCTTTCATATATTCCAATCGCTGTAAAATCGAATTTCCCGAAGGGTCGCCACTGACTTTATAATGTTGAACTCCGTAAATAATTTTTAACAATCTGGTTTTAATTCCCGGATCATTGATATAATTATAGTTAGCTATACCATTTTCAATCTGGCTGATTTCATCGTCTGACAACTTACCAACGCCTTCGGCATCCTTACGCAAATTTTTTGATGTAAGATACCTTTTTAGCGTAATTGACACAGGAATTCCTGTATAAGATAAGCTATCATATTTTATGCGACTACGCTTATTCCATGCTTCACGCAACTCCTTTTCGCAAACATACAGACCCACATACTTGCCGTTTTCTATTTGACTATTGAGGTTACTTGTATATGGATTACCAAGCTTGGTATATTTATCCAATTGCTCCGTATGGATAGCCGGAGCTGTGGTAGCTTCTCGTACAACCTGATTTACATAAATATAAATGGCAATGGGAAAGCCCACAATAAACATAACAATGGCCAACCTCAAACTGCGTGATTTTGATTTATAAACAGTATAAACTCCAAAAACAAACAAAGTAACAATTATTGAAATCATGCCTGATATTGATTCCATAGTTACAAGGAACGATAAAAACAATATAATTGCGAGTACAAAACCGGCCTTTTCCAAATTGTTGTAGTCACGCTCTTTAAATACAAACCACAATAAAATAAAAACACCAAAGCTGATGTTCAAACTAAACCGGATGGGGTTAATAAACGGCGACATATCGCGCACATCCAAAAACTCCTTGTTAAAAAATATATAAAAACCGATGACAACACCGGCAAGCAGTGCGGCAAGATATCCCAACAGAATTTGTTTAAACTCACGATGCGATATTTTGGGCATACTTCCGAATATTAACGGAAATAAAAGAATTGGCAACTTAATGCGCAAACTTGTTGCTGCATAATTAAAATTTGAAGTATAAACCAACCCCAACAGATAAAGTAAAAAAACCGATGCTGTAATCACCGCAGGCTTGTTTCGGTAAAACAGTTTTGTTTTCTCAACGGCATTATGTCTGATGGTTATGGCAATGTATTCGATGGTGTGCAAAATTCCTTCAAACACATTGCCATTCTGAAAAAAACGAAAAACAATGCGAAACGAAAAACCTGACAAAATCCAAAGCAACAGCAACGAAATTTCAAATACACTTTGGGTATATTTCGACAATGGCAAACTCATGGCAATGAGTGCAATGTTTAAAATATAAACCGTGTGATGAAAATCGGACCGGTATTTAACTTTGGCTGTCAAAACAAATTTACTATTTTTCTCCGTTTGAATCCTGCTTGAAAGTACCATTTAAAATCGACTGATACTCTGTAGGGTTGTTAATTACATCTATGGCCTTAGCTATTTCAGGATCATCGATTAGCGACGACTGAACCTTGCCTTTTTGGTAATAATACCGGGTTACTATTTCGATACGCAGCAACTGCTTAATCTCTTCTTTGTTTTTATCGAGGTCTTTTTTCTTTTCTTGCTTTAGTTCCTTGTTAAGCAATTGCAAGGTTGAATCGATTGCCGACGAATACCCTTCGCGTTCGGCACTCTCCTTTAACCTTTTAATAACGGCTTCGGTTTCAGTTTTATAATCAAACTTATCGCCCACAAAATTTTTAAAGGCATCAAACAGCGAATCGCTTATCGTAAATGAGCCGGGGCCTGAGATGGAATCGTGATTTTTTTTATACAAATTGGCAAATTTAAAAATATAGTTTTGAGCATATAAATCGCCTGTAACCTGATTAAACTTTTCCGTCTTCATTTTTATGTCAGGCTCAATACCGCCCCCGTCATAAACAGTACGGCCACCTTTTGTTTTAAAGGCGTTAATAAGCGAATCGGGAACCTTAGAGGGACCGTCTCCGTTTTCCCTGTCAAAGTAATTTATGGCCTGGATGCACCTGCCACTTGGAATGTAATATTTGGCAATGGTTACCTTAAGCTTGGAATTGTATGAAATGGGAATAACGTTTTGAACCAGTCCTTTGCCAAAGGTACGACTGCCGATAATTACTCCACGGTCGTAATCCTGAATAGAACCCGACACAATTTCGGAAGCCGAAGCTGTGTTTTCGTTAACCAATATTACCAGCGGGATTTTTGTATCAACGGCAGTAAATTGTGTGTTATAGGTATGAGTGTTGCTTTTAATACGTCCTTTTGTTTTAACTATAAGATTGTTTTTGGGAATCCAGATGTTTGCAATTTTTACCGCTTCGTTAAGCAATCCTCCACCGTTTGATCTTAAATCGAAGATAATTCCTTTTAAATCTTTATGCTCCTTTTCCAACTCCATAAAAGCATTTTTAACATCATTGCCGGCATTTTGGCTAAACTGAATCAACGAAATGTAGCCAATATCTTTTGAAACCATGCCATAATAAGGAACATTGGGAATTTTAACTTTTTCGCGTACAATATTATAGGTTTCATCTTTGTCAGATCCAAAGTGACGAACCGTTACACTTACTGTTGTTCCCGGCGTACCTTTTAACTTTTCGCTGATGGCTGACGTGGTTTTTCCTCGTGCCGAATCGCCATCAATAACACGAATTTCATCGCCGGCCATTAGCCCTGCCTTTTGAGCCGGAAACCCTTCGTAAGGTTCCGAAATAACCACCCAGTCACCCTGCTTTTGTATCATGGCACCAATGCCGCCGTATTCACCCTTTGCCATAAGTTCATAATCTTCCATTTTCGATTCGGGAATGTAAATGGTATATGGGTCGAGGTTTTTAAGCATGGCATCAATGGCATCCTGATTCAGGTTTCCGGGGTTGATGTTATCGGCATAATTTAAGTTAAGCTGGCGCATGATATCGCCATAAATTTCAAGGCTTTTTGAAATTTCAAAATTATTATCTTCCTGCGCGGTAATACTTCCCGTAAAAAAAATAACGGTAAGCAACAATGTCATCTTCAAAAATCTCATAGCTCTGTTTAATGATTTAAAAATTATATTTTTCAGGGAACCGGATCGTAGCCACTGCCGCCCCACGGGTTACACGATGCAATTCGCTTAATGGCCATCCATCCGCCTTTAAAAGGGCCGTACTTTTGAATGGCTTCCACGCTGTAAGTTGAGCATGTGGGAGTATAACGACACGACTGCCCCAAAAACGGGGAGAGCGTGTATTTGTACACGTGTATTAAAAAAATGAAAAATTTACCTATTAATTTGTTCATCCCGGTTTTTTAAACGTTGTAAAATTAGGATTATTTTCTTTTCAATTTGCCGATAATCCATTATTGTGTCAGCCACATAAATTAACCCGGCCAACAAGGTGCTTTCATCTCCCTTATCCTGCTCGTACACAATTGATTTATTCTTTCTGTAAGCTTCACGGATAAGTCGTTTAACACGGTTACGTTTTACGGCATGTTTAAATTTTTGCTTTGAAACAGAAATAAGCAGTTGTACAGGATAATCCGATGCCTCCGGAATTGTTTTGTAAACCACCTTAAAAGGATAGATAAAAAAATCCTCTCCTTCCGAGAACAACCTGCCAATGCGCTTTTTACTGTGAAGCCGCTCCTCTTTTTTAAAAGTTTGTTTCAAAACCAAAATCGTTCAATTTATTAAACAGCACAAAAGTAATGCTATGGCCTGAATATGCAAGGATAAACAAAACATTGGCCTCTTTATTTAATAAATCTTAAGAATGTAGCTCCTCTTAGGCTCTACCTCTTAAGTTCTTTCGGATTTGCCCGCCCGTACCCGACTATGTTATTCAGGCGGGCGTGCCAAACAGCACGTTCGGACGGGCAAATCCGAAAGAAGAATAATGCCCAAAATATAAATGTATTATGACGTATAATTTCCCACCTGTCCGGCCGGACAGATAAATATGACCAGGCATTAAGGCAAATCGCTCAGGTTGCAAACCTGAACGAGCTTAAAAGGTCTGAACGAGCTTTAGAGGGAAACACTGAGGGAGAGTGAAAGCCGAAGCAGGATTGCCTTACAACCTATCTTCTTCTGCGGGCAGCTTTGGCTTGTTTTGTTAAAAACTCATCAAGTGCCATGGTCATCGAAGGAGCCGATTGTGTTGGAGCCGGAATGTTTAATGTAAAGCCGGCTTCTTTAACCGCTTTGGCAGTGGTGTGGCCAAAAGCACCTATAATTTTTTCCCCTTGTTCATAGTTGGGGAAGTTTTTTTGAAGCGATTTAATACCTGCCGGGCTGAAAAATATCAGACAATCAAAACTATCAATATCAACATGCGAAAGGTTGGCGGCAACAGTACGGTAAATTACAGCACTGGTGTAATTGATACCTGCACTATCCAACAACTTAAACATACTTTGTTTATGAATATCGGAAGAAGGCACTAAAAAATTTTCTTCGCCATGCTTTTTAATCACATCAATAAGGTCGGCAAACTGTTGCTTTCCAAAAAAGATTTTTCGCTTACGATATTGAATATATTTTTGAAGGTAGAAAGCCGTTGATTCGGAAATACAAAAATATTTCATGGTATCCGGAATTTCAAACCGAAGTTCTTTGGCCATTCTAAAATAATGGTCAACGGCATGACGGCTTGTTAATATAACTGCCGAATGATCGGAAAAAGAAACTTTTGTTCTTCTAAACTCCTGAGATGGAATACCTTCAACCTTAATAAACTTTTCAAAAGAAACATTAACATTAAATTTTCTGATAAGTTCGGCGTAGGGGGTCCTTTCAAGATCAGCCGGTTTGGGCTGCGAAATGAGGATGTTCTTTACTTTCAATTTTATTCCTTTTTTATTCCAACTTCAATTATAAATCAGCTAGTTATAAAAACTAACCCATAATTTTCCAACAACTTCAAAAGTATAATTACAGGTACGATTTCAAGGGCGCAAAGGTACAAAATATTGTGATAAAGCGAAATTTTTAATGATTTTGCCCCAATATAAAGCGTAAGACCCCATTTATAAACTATAATTATCACCAGTAACGCTATGCCCGCAAAATAGAAAACGGGAAAAGGAATGTTAAGTAAAACAAGTAACAGGGGGAGAAGAAGAAAACTCTGAATGAGGTCGGCACGAAAGGCAGCCCTAACCTGCTTGGCTGCTAAATCCTGCGTATTAAATAAAATCCCTGTTGAAAAGATAATCAGAAAACGTAATAAAAAATAAAGTAAAATCAACACCGGAATGGCAATACTTACCTGTTCAAAGGTATAGTCTGAAACGGTATCGCTAAAAAACCGCTCTGCCAACAAATAAACAAACAGGCTTGTGCTAACTATAAAAGTTATTCCCAACAGAAAATAGAGAACAATTCCGGGCTTGGCAAACTGATTGTCTTCATACTTAGTTTTATGCTTCGACCCTTCACGAGAGAGCAACCTGAGCACCCGCTCAGGAAAAAAATACCAAACCAAAGCAAGTACGAAAGTCAGCAACAAAATACCCAGGGTCAGCCATCCCGAAAGGTTACCGGCTTTATTAACGATATCAATGGGTATAGAGTGCTGTTGTAAAAAATGCCCCAACGCAGGTTGCTGACAAATAGATACAGCAGCTTTAACCGTGTCAATTGAGGTGTCAATACGGGTTTGGCGGGATAAAAAAACAGATTGAACAACCGTGTCGGAACCAGTCGGCAAAACAACATAATTGCTTATTGAATCAATATTTAAAAGAGGTGTCGTCAAATTGAACTACTTTACTGAAATACAACATGGTAACCAAACAATAAAAGTTGTTAAAAAAATAACATTAAACCTTTTATCCTGCAAAATTAGTAATACTTTTGCAGGGTCAAATTTAAGT
>JALVAQ010000274.1 GCA_027011095.1 Bacteroidales bacterium | reverse complement strand
CAGGTAACATATATCAATTAATGGGATTCGGTTCCAAAGCATTGGAATATCTGTTTAAAGCTGCACAGGCCAACCCTGATTTATCTATTAATAAAGAAATTTTATATTATACAGCGACAGTTTATTATCGAATTGGCGAAACAAAAAAGTGCCGCAATTATTGTAAGCAATGTATTTCAATCAATGCAAAAAAAAATAATATTGAAAACAATGTAAATGCCTACAATTTACTTTCCAACACTTACAATTCATTCGACTCCATCAACTACTACCTTAACAAGGCATACCAAATTGTACAAAACAATCCTGAAATGAAGTACAAAAAGGTAGTGATACTAAACAACCAGGCACTCCTTTACGATATGGTGGGTAAAGCAAAACTACGAGACCAAAAATACCTTGAGGCCATCAAAATTGCCAAGCAAAATAAGTTTTTCAAGTTCTTAACCGAACTTTACAACAACTACTCCTACGCACTGATGGAAAGACAGGATTTTGACAGCGCCCAAATTTTGCTTGACACTGCCATGGTTGTTTCACGCAGCAATAAAAACCTTGATATGCAGGCCTCTTTACTGGATACCTACAGCGATTTATACAAAGAGCAGGGAGATTATAAAAAATCGTTGTCCTATTTAAGAAAATCAATCCTCAAAAGAGAAGCCTTTAAAAAAAACCAGCAGGTACAAACCTCGTTGTTTCTTTCGGTAGTGTTTGAAACCCAGAAAAAGGAGAAAGAGCTTTTAATACAGGATGCCAAATTAAGCCGGTACAGGGTCTATTTTTTGGTGGCTTTATTGCTTATTTTGGTTTTAATAGCCGTTATCATCTATTTCAGACAAAAGGTTTCGATGGATCGAATCAAAATGGAAAACCTCGAAAAAGAAAAGTCGTTGCAAATTGCCGATGCCATAATAAAAGGACAGGATGAAGAACGCAAACGACTGGCCATGGACTTACACGACGGCCTCGGCGCACGTTTGGGTGCTTTAAGGTTAAAAGTAGATGCGCAATTGCACGAAAACCCAAACTACTACGACCTTGTTTCAGCCATCGACAGCATCACCCGCAATGTTCGTGAACTGTCGCACCGCATGATGCCGGCACGGCTTTCGGAAATTGGTCTTGTGCAATCACTTCAAAATTTAATAAAATCGGTGAACGCCTCTTCCGAAATGACCATAAGTTTCCAAACCAACGTAAAAACCCACCTCGAAGACAAATTTCAGGTAAATTTGTATTACCTTATATATGAGTTAATTAACAATGCAATTAAACATTCCAAAGGAAAAAATCTTACAATTCAGTTGTTTATTGAAAATGAAATGTTAACTTTATCGGCCGAAGATGACGGAGTTGGCTTCGATATTTCGAAAAAAGGAGAAGGACACGGATTAAATAATATCAGGCAACGCGTTGATTATTTGGGCGGTAAGTTAATGATTGAATCGCAGGAAGGCTACGGTTCAGTATTTATGATTGAAATACCCATGATATAAAATGATATATTTATACCTCATCGACGATCACCCTCTGTTTATTAATGGTGTTAAGGCTGTTTTAGAAACAGATACCGATTTGGCTGTAATAGGTTCTGCCAATTCATGCAGAGAAGGGCTTGAAACAATGAACAGCAAACAGGTGGACATTATATTGCTCGACCTGCTAATGCCCGAGTTAAATGGGGTTGCCTGTGCACGTACCTTAAAAAGACTGTTTCCCGATATTAAAATCATCGCCCTTACCGGCGAACTCGATGAAAACCTGCTACACGATGCATGGCTGAGTGGTATGGATGCCATCCTTTTAAAATATTGCGGACGGGAAGAACTTATTGAAACCATTAAAACTGTTAGCCACGGAAATAAAATTATTGGTAAAAACGTACCCTATTTCTTTAGTCTTGAAAAAAATGACGACCCAAATATTCCACAACTCACCCGTAGAGAAGAAGATGTACTTAAATTATTAGCACTTGATTTGTCCAGACGTGAAGTAAGTGAGCGGCTTTCAATTTCTTTGGATGCCGTACATTTTCACTGTAAAAATTTATTCAGGAAGTTTAATAAAAACAAAATCACTTCCCTTTTAACCGAGGCACGACGGCTCAGCATCATCAGGTAGCTAATTCACCTCTATTTCTCCCTATTCATCTGTAAATGTACACTATAAATAGTTTTCAAAAGGATTTCACGCGTAACAGAAGTTGATTTTCTTGAAAAAACCTACCATTAATGGTAGGGAAAAACCTACCATGTTCCTCCCTTGTTTTGCTTTTTTACATGTTGTATTTTAGCAGAAAATTAT
>JALVAQ010000273.1 GCA_027011095.1 Bacteroidales bacterium | reverse complement strand
ATAATGTCCATGGTTTTATCAACGTGATGCAACGATTTATTGAAGTCCTTTAAGTTATTATTAAATTTTTTGGCTTCCGTGGGCTTGTTTTCGTCGCACGACATCATGCCTAACAAAGCTACCATCAAAAGAAAGAGAAAACCTTTTTTCATAATCAATTACCGGGATAAAGTTTTTTCAAAAGTAAAATTTTATCTTTACTTTCAAGCTATTAAATAAAAGATTTCTCAACAACTTTTATTGATAAACTATTGTGTGGGGCTGTTCTGACAAAATGAAAATCGGATAATCCAAAAAACAATGGTATTTTTGCAAAAATTTGAAATTATGACCATTGATGATATAATAATAGCGGCACTTAAAGAAGACATTGGTGATGGCGACCACACCACGCTGGCTACGGTACCTGCCGATGCGCGGGGAAAAGTAAAGATGTTTGCCAAACAATCGGGAATTGTTTCAGGTACGGAAGTTGCCAAAAGGGTTTTCACACTTCTTGACCCAGATACTAACGTTGAAATTTTTATCCACGATGGAGAACAGCTTAACAAAGGTGACGACATTATGCACATTTCGGGCAGCGACCAAACGTTGTTAACGGGAGAACGGTTGGCACTTAATTTTATCCAGCGCATGAGCGGCATTGCAACTTTTACACATCAACTGGTTGAATCGTTAAAAGGTACTTCATGCACCATACTCGATACCCGCAAAACCACTCCATGCAACAGGTTAGTTGAAAAAATGGCTGTAAAAGCAGGAGGAGCCGACAATCACCGCATGGGTTTATACGATATGATAATGATTAAAGATAATCATGTTGACTTTGCCGGAGGAATAAAAAAGGCCATTTTGTCGGTAAACGAATATCTAAAGAAAAATGAGAAAGAACTAAAAATAGAAATTGAGGTTCGTAATTTTGATGAATTGGCTGAAGTGCTGAAAACCGGAGGGGTACATCGAATTATGTTAGACAACTTTTCGCCGGAGGAAATCCGCAAAGCCATAACTATTATTGACGGAAAGTATGAAACAGAGGCTTCGGGAGGAATTGGCATTGACAACATCAGGCGGTATGCCGAAACCGGTGTTGATTTCATATCGGTAGGTGCATTAACGCATCAAATCAGGAGTCTGGATATTAGCGTAACTACTTTATAAACAGCCCTTGCAAATAGCGCACAACATATCAAAAGCGGGATACAAACTCTGGAAAAAAATCAGGGATGAACTAAGGTTAATAGTTATTCCCGGGTTTGATGGCATGCCTTTATACGATGTTTTGGTATTTTTTTTCAGGGGAATATCCAAGGGCATCCTGGCTTACCGGTCGTCAGCCATTGCGTTTAACTTTTTCATCGCGCTGTTTCCCATGCTCCTGTTTCTTTTCAACCTTATTCCGTTTGTTACAACTTCTGCTTTTCAATCCAATCTTTTTGATTTACTTGACGATGTAATCCCTGCCAATATTTTTCAGCTAATGGAAGGCACAATCTCTGAAATTATCAGCCATCCGCGAAACGGTTTACTTTCGGTGACTTTTATACTTGGGATTTATTTTGCTGCCAATGGAATAGATGCCGTGATGGAGAGTTTTAACCAAAGTTATTACAAAACCAAAAGCTGGTCGTGGATAAAGCAAAAGTTTCGCGCCATAATTCTGATGATAACGATTTCCATTCTTGGATTAATTTCGGTCGGGCTGCTGATGTCAGGAAAGCTGATTATTCACACGGCAGAAGCTTATAATGTGGTCAGGGGTGGTTTTGTAATTTTTCTGTTACAGTTTGTGCAGTGGACGGTTATTGTTTCAAACATACTGCTCAGTATTTCAATCCTTTACTATTTTGGACAGAAAAAAGACAAAGCACGGCGCTACCGGTTTTTTTCGGCAGGCTCAATTCTTGGAACAATCCTGTTTATTTTAGGCAGTAGCGTTTTAAAAATATATTTTGAAAACTTTTCAAGGTACAACTTACTGTACGGTTCCATCGGTTCTCTTTTGGTATTAATGGTATGGATTTATTACAATTCGTTTATCGTATTGATAGGTTTTGAACTTAATGCGGCCATTGGCCGATCCAAATTTATTGAAGAGCGGTTCAAATCACCTCACAAACAGAAGTCTTAACGTAGCAACGTTACACTCCCCTGCAACCTAACATGTTTTGTTGAGCCATCCCTCTCAACCTGTTCATAATCGGCAACCCAAAAGTAGGTTCCCTGCGCTGCTTTATGTCCTCGGTAAGTCCCGTCCCATTTTTCGTCGATGTTGTGTAGTGTTTTCAGTTCCTGACCCCAACGGTTG
>JALVAQ010000272.1 GCA_027011095.1 Bacteroidales bacterium | reverse complement strand
ATTATTAACAATCTTATGGTTAGCTATGGTAATATGATGGGTGATGCGACTCATAAGGTTTCTTTTTTAACAATTAACGCTGCATTGCAACCACCAAATCCCGAAGCGAGCTTAAGGCAGGTATTCAGCTCTTTTTTAACAGGTTTAGTAACAACATTCAGCGGCTCAACGGTTCCCGGTTCCAAAAAACCCAGAGTTTGAATCATGGTATTGTTTTTCATCTCATGCAAAAGGGCAACTGTTTCAATAATTCCGGCAGCGCCCAGTGTGTGCCCCCAAAAACCTTTTAAGCTGTTAACCGGAACCATGCTCAGGGCATGACGCTTTATGGCAATACTTTCCATATCATCATTATAAGGAGTAGCAGTTCCGTGGGCCGAAATATGGTCGATTTCACCGGAACCTGTTCCGGCCTCTTTTAAAGCTTTGCCGATGGCAATATAGGAGCCTTCACCCGTGCGGGATGGCCCCGAAATATGGTTGGCATCGTTGGCAGAAGCTCCCCCTGCAAAAATGAAACGGGGTTTCTGCTTGTTTGGATGAACCGACAAAACTACGGTTCCTGCAGCTTCGCCAAGCGAAAGCCCGTTGCGATGGGCATCAAAAGGCTTGCACGGCTCAGGGCTTAACGAGTGGAACGACATAAAACCGCTTAGCACAAACCGGCTTACCATATCGCCGCCCACCACCACTGCATTTTCATAATCACCGTTTTGAAGCAGCATGGCAGCTGTGTTAATGGCCAACACTCCTGATATGCAGGCATTTGATATTACTATTGGCTTGTTTGGATTGCCAAAGTGTTTTGTAATCACCTCAGCCATCTTCCATAAATAAACACGGTCGGTTTCAAATTGCGCTGATAAAGGTTCCTCCAGCAAGTCGATGTTGCCTTTTGTGGTGGAAAAAAGGAAAATGGTTTTATCTGATTTTATATCAACACCGGCAGATTTAACGGTATCTTCAACCGACAGCATCATCATCTTTTCAAGCAGGGTAAAATGGTTTCCGGGAAGGAGTGTGTGAACACTGTTTCTGTCAATCATTGATGCTACAAAAGGTTCGGGATATAAACCGGTTATTTCAAAATTGGCAATGCCGGTTTTGCCTTGTAAAAGGCTTGTGAAATTTTCCTGTGATGAAAACCCCAATGATGAAATGATGTTGTCTCCTGTAAAGTAAACCTGTTTCATTATGCTACCGGTAGTCCCATTTTTCGTTTCCATTCCAGGGCAAATTCAGGTGGGTAAAGCAGCATTTCAAAATCCATATCAATAAAAACCTGTGTGGTAGTTGCTGTGGCCACCAGCTCATTATCTTCTTTGCGAAAAATCCGATAATTAAAAACCAGTTTGGCTGCTTTTTGGTCAATATATTCGGTTTCAACAATAATTGATTCGCCGTATTTTACCTGCCGTTTAAAGCTGATGTCCATATTAACCACCGGAGCCATTATGTTGTTTGAATAGATGTCGAGATACGAAATTCCAAATCTCTTTCCAAACGATTCTCTTCCCTCCTCCAAATACTTTACATAGTTTCCATGCCAAACGATGGCCATGGAGTCCACTTCGCTAAACCGTATGGCTATCTCTTTTCTGTCGATGAGTTGCTTGCCCATAAATGAATTTTTGTGCCGGCAAAGTTACTGCAAAATAAAACACAACAGAAAAGTGAACATAAACGCATAAACCGAAAAGGCTGGTATAATACAATAGTGCGTCACATGGTTATAGCAGCATCGCTGCAAAAAGGAATATTTGATGACGGTTTTTTATTTCAAAAACAATTACAATGGCACATTTTAACAATAAAATACAAGTGGATAAAGAAAACATCTGGAAACAATTAAACAGAGAAGGCTTGCGCGATGCACAGGCGTTTTTCAGGTTTACTGCTTAAAGAAGTTGACAATTACAATGCCAAAATACAGAAAAAGCAAACCTTACTTACAAATTTACGCTGGAAAGGTGTTAAAACTTTCCGAAGCAAGGTTTTTTCAGGATTATCCCTACCTCTCCGCACAATAGATAAACTAATTAAAGAAAACCCTGAAAAAGACTGGTACGAAATTTATAAGTTATTATTAGAAGAACAGCGTAAAGCTATGGGATACTAATTACAAATATTTATCCATTACTTTTTTTCTTTTTTTTCATCCAAATCATTAGTTAGTTTTCCATTGTTTAAAAGTAGTCTATAAGTTTCTTGTTTTAACTTAATGTCAAGTAAATGCTGAACTTTAATGTACCATAAAAAGAAGCCTGAAAAAGTTAAAACCATACCCATAAAGAGTAGAATAAAAATAATCTCTCTTTTACTT
>JALVAQ010000271.1 GCA_027011095.1 Bacteroidales bacterium | reverse complement strand
GTTACTTGCTCCCATGGAAGATGTTACCGACCCTCCCTTTAGGTACGTTTGCAAAATGTTTGGTGCCGACTTGATGTACACCGAATTTATTTCGTCGGAAGGGTTGATACGAGATGCTGCAAAAAGCGTAAAAAAGCTCGATTTTGATGATGTTGAACGTCCCGTTGGCATTCAAATATTTGGTCACAACATTGATTCAATGGTTAAAGCAGCCCTCTATGCCGAGGAGGCTCAACCCGATTTAATCGACATCAATTTCGGCTGTTCGGTTAAAAAAGTGGTTTCAAAGGGAGCCGGTGCGGGAATTTTAAACGATATACCGAAAATGGTTAAAATGACCGAGGCCATTGTAAAGGCTGTAAACCTGCCTGTTACTGTTAAAACCCGCCTTGGTTATGACGACCAACACCGCGAAATAGTCGATATTGCCAGGCGGCTTCAGGATACCGGTATTAAAGCAATTTCCATTCATGGAAGGTTGCGTACAACCAAATACAGTCAGCCGGCTGACTGGACTTTAATAGGTGAAGTTGCCAACAACCCTGACATGCAAATTCCTGTTTTTGGAAACGGGGACATAACTGATGCCGTAACTGCAAAGCATTTACTGGATACTTATGGAGTTGACGGGTTAATGATAGGTCGTGCTACCTATGGTAACCCCTGGATATTTAAGGAGATAAAACATTTTCTTACCACCGGCGAATTATTGGAAAAACCTGACATCCACGAGCGGGTAAGGGTTATCAAAATACAACTTCAACGCTCGGTTGAGTGGAAAGGTGAGCGTACGGGCATACTCGAAATGCGCAAACACTGGGGCAACTATTTTAAAGGTTACCCCAACTTTAAGCCGTTTAAACTCAAGCTAATGGGTACGGAGAGTTACAATGGAGTTCTTTCCGTAATTGATGAGATAGAACATTATTATAACAAAGTAAGAAACGAGCTGTAAAAAATAAGGTGTTTAACCCAGCTTTTCCATTTGCTCATCGGTAAGTTCCAAATTATGCCAAACTTTTTGTACGTCGTCATCGTCTTCAAACAGGTCGATAACTTTCATGGTTTTTTCGGCATCTTCGTCCGAAAGGGTTTTTGTTTCGTGCGGAATGCGCTGTAATTCTGCTGTTTCAGGTTCTATACCCAAATCTTCAAGCTTTTTCATCATGTTGCCAAAGTCCTCCATAGAAGTTGTAACATTAAAGTAACCGTCCTCCAGCTCAATATCTTCTGCGCCGGCGTCAATCAGTTCCATTTCAAACTCATCAACATCAATATCGCCTTGTGGGATTACAAAAACCCCTTTTCTGTCGAATAAAAAGCTTAAGGAACCATTGGTACCAAGGTTGCCGTTGTACTTATTAAAAATTGCCCGCACATTTGAAACGGTGCGCTGGGTGTTATCGGTAGTGGTTTCAACATAAACAGCAATGCCATGGGGCAAATACCCTTCGTATGTTACTTCGCTAAAGTTGGCTGAATCTTTGTCTTTACCTTTATTAATAGCCCTTTCAATATTATCTTTAGGCATACTAACACCTTTGGCATTGGCAATGGCAAGACGTAAACGGGGGTTTCCGTCGGGGTCAGGCCCGCCTTCTTTTACAGCAACTGTAATTTCTTTAATGAGTTTTGAAAATATTTTTGACCGCTTGGCGTCCAAAGCGCCTTTTTTCCGTTTGATGGTTGACCATTTACTGTGTCCTGACATATCTTTATTTCTGTTTTGTTTAAAATGTTTTCGGGCGATAAAATTAATAAATTTACCTTAAATACCACATTAATGAAACGAATAACTGATTGTGGCATTTATTCCCCAGTCGTTATGCTTGTCGGCAGCAAGTTCGGCACTGTTATCATAGTTGTTGTATATGTTGGCTCCCACATAAAAGTTGTTAAAAACTTCTATTCTTGCATCCAGCGAAGCATCAAACCGCCACCTTCCCTTAATTGTAAAACTTGGATAGGTATCGGTTTTAACAGTAATGTTAACCTGCGGATCGGTACGCTTATAAAACTCGTAGTTAACCATAATAACACCTTCCACATTATAACTTATTGTATTTGAATCCAAAGTGATTTCGCTGTTACCACTCAGCCCGAGACCCGTATAAAACAACGATCGATAGTTGTGAATGATGTCTTTACCGCCTGTAAGGTTTAAATAAATTCTGTTTTTCAGGTTTAGCTCGTTGTTGCTTGAAAGTCCCAACTGCCCCTGAAAACTGTAATGGCGCTTAAAATACCTCCTAGCCGAAATGGTGTTCGACTGTTTTTGAGAAATTATTGAATCATCTTGCGAGGTTACCTGATTGTTCCAGCTCATCTGATAGTATCGCTTTCTGTTGCGATAATATAAATTACCTGCAAAATTGAGCTGTAATATTTTTGATGATTTTGAATAATTTCCTCCCAAGCTAAAGTCGCCCGACGTACGCAACCAGAAGTTACTTTTTATGGGAAAGATTTCAATAATTGACTTCATATTTACAACATAAGACTGGTTTTTTGAAACAATTTTTACTTTGGCACCCTCCCCGTTTATCGTATCAAGCGAACCAAAATAGAGCAGCCCGTTGTCAGTTATAATTTGAAACTGTTTTTTCGACTTAATCGATTTTATCCTTTCAGTTTCAACATTTAAGGTACCCATTCCGTTAACCTTATAGGTTAAAAGCCCATACTCCAGCTTTTTTATCTCACCGGTAATAATATTCCCGTTTGTGCTTACAAGGGTGTCCGTTTTTTGAGCATAGCTTGCCACTGCAACAAAAAAAAGTAAAAAAGAAAAAAGCAGTGGTTTTTTAATCATCTGAAAACGTGGTTTTTTAATTGGGCAAAAATAGTTAAATATGCCATTGGTACCGGTTTTTTAAAAAACAAGATTTTAGAGCTAATGTTGTGCTGCAGGAAAGGGGCCATTGTGAGTGGCACGACATAAGGAGTGCTGTTTGTTCTGCGCGAAAGGGTCATGGTGAGTGGCACGACGTAAGGAGTGCTGTATCGAACCATGGCGGGATTGGGAAAGAATAACGGCCCGTGGCATTTTGGAAAGATAAAATCTTGCTTTTCTTAATTGCTTGAATAACAAATTTTTTTTATCTATCTTTGCAATCCCAAAAATACTAAAAGCATCGATATGAATAAAAAGCGGGTACTATTTGTAGCTCAGGAAATTATGCCATACCTTCCTGAGACTAACATGAGTAATATATGTCGTTTTCTCCCCCAAAAAACGCAAGAGTCGGGAAAAGAGATAAGAACATTTATGCCACGCTACGGCCTGGTTAACGAACGCCGAAACCAGCTTCACGAAGTGATACGGCTTTCAGGAATGAACCTGATAATTGATGAAATTGACCACCCTTTAATTATTAAAGTTGCATCTATCCAGCAGGCCAGAATGCAGGTTTATTTCATTGATAACGAAGACTATTTCCATCGGAAATTTCTGTTTCACGACGAAAATGAAAACTTTTTTGAAGATAATGACGAAAGAACGGTTTTCTTTGCCAGAGGCGTAATGGAAACCGTTAAAAAACTGGGCTGGACACCCGATATTATTCATCTTCACGGGTGGTTTAGTGCGTTGGTACCTTTTTATGTTAATACACTTTATAAAGACAACCCCATCTTTACCACTGCAAAAATTATCTTGTCGCTTTACGACGACGCTTTTACTGAAAAGTTCAGTAAAAACTTTTCAAAAAAAATGATGGTAAAAGGAATGGACGAAAATCTTTTTGCACATTATAATAATGCCGATTATCACACGTTGATGAAAGGTGCAATTGATTTGGCCGATGCTTTTATTATGGGAAGTGAAGAGATTAGCCCCAAAATTCTAGAAGCAGCAAAAGCAACGGGTAAACCAATTCTCGATTATCAGTCAGACGAAGATTATCACGTGAAGTACAATGAGTTTTATGATCAAATTATCGGAGAGTAGCAGAAAAATCACTTTTACCTTATTGCGTAAAAGCCTGTTTTTATTACCCCTTCTTTTTCTTTTATTATTTTTTTCGTGTAGAAAAAGCCCGCACACCTTAGGTGCTTCTATTTTGCCGGAAAATGCCCAGCTAAAAATTGTTTACGGCTTTTGGGATGGTTTATACGGCCATTCCGTACTGGAAGACTCTATCAGAACTGACGAGCTGTTGAGAAACATGTTGGGAAGCCGGTACGATTCGGTTTTTGGAGTTACTACGGCCAATATTGCCGCTCAATTTTCTCTTACCAAAAGCGGGGTTAGCTTTGGTGAAAACCCAATGTTGGACTCGATGGTTCTGTACCTGAGGTATAACGGCGAAATTTATGGAGACAGCTCAACGGTTCAGCAGCTTCATATTTACGAGCTTAATCAGGATATTTATGTCGATAGCGCTTATAGCTCAAAAAGCACCTTTACGCATAATGATTTTGATTATGCAAACTTAAGTTATACCCCTGCAATCCACGACAGTGTTGTGTTGGGAGAAGGAGTTTTTGCAGATACGCTTCCCCCGCAAATGGTTATTAATTTGAGTAACCTTTCACCGGATTTGGGCCAGAAAATATTAGATGCCGATACCACGGTTCTCGAATCAGACAGTACCTTTCGCGACTATTTTAAAGGCCTCTTTTTTCAATCGGAGCCTGTAACTTCGAACGGAGCACTCTTTTCGGTTAATTTTTTACTGAGTGGATCACAAATTATACTCTACTATCATAACGATGAAAAAGATTCGTTGCAGTACAGGCTTAGCGCCAATGCAATAACAGCACGCATAAACAGCTATTTGCATGACTATTCCACTTCTCCAGCCGATTTCAAGCAGCAGGTACTTGACGGAGACACTACCCTTGGTTTTGAGAAACTTTATGTTCAGGGAGCCGATGGAATAAAAACTATTTTAAGAGTTCCTGATATAAGAGATTATACCGACAGCAGCAGAGTTGCTTTTAACGAAGTAAAACTTATTATTCCAGGAGTTGAAAAACCTGCCAATGCACCTGAACGTCTTGCACTGGTAAAAATTGTTGGCGACAGTACTTATGCTCCGTTAATTGACCAGTATGAAGGCGAAAGTTATTTTGGCGGCAGGTACAATAGCAGTTCCAACGAATATGTATTTAGAATTACCAGGTATATGCAAAGTTTATATACTGGTGACCAACCAAACAGTGGACTATACCTGTTTGTTTCGGGAGCTTCGGTAAACCCCGAAAGCTTTGTTATCAAAGGTAATAAATACGAAGGCGATACCACCGGTATGCGCCTCGAAATTATCTATACAAATTTGGATGATGCAAACTAATTAATACCTTTGTTCCGACTTTTATTAAATAGATTTTAAACTTAACACTTCTAAAAAATGTGCGGAATTGTTGCTTATCTCGGCTCAAAAGATGCCTATCCAATACTAATTAGCGGACTGTACAAGCTCGAATACAGAGGATATGATAGTGCCGGCGTGGCGATTCTTGATGATAAACTTTCGGTTTACAAAACCAAAGGAAAGGTTGCTAAACTTGCCAAATTTGTTGAAGATAAAAATACCGGTGGCTCCATTGGTATTGCACACACTCGCTGGGCAACGCATGGTGAACCCAATAAGGTAAATGCCCATCCCCATTATTCGATGAACGAAAAAATAGCCATTATTCATAATGGCATCATCGAAAACTATGCAACTCTTAAGGAAGAATTGAAAGGTCGTGGTTACAGATTTGAGTCGGAAACTGATACCGAGGTGCTTGCAAATCTTATTGAAGATGTGATGCACAACGAAGCCTGTTCGCTGCAAGATGCTGTTTTAATAGCTCTTAATCAGGTAGTGGGTGCTTATGCGCTTGTTGTTATATCTGACGAAGAACCCGATATGCTTATTGCAGCCCGAAAGGGAAGTCCCATGGTGATAGGTATCGGCAACGATGACTTTTATATCGCCTCAGATGCCACTCCCATTGTTGAATACACTAAAAATGTGGTGTATATGAACGATGAAGAAATTGCCATCTTGAAAAGAGGAGAGCCGCTTAAAATAAAAACCATTGCCAATAAAGAAAAAACCCCCTATGTTCAGGAGCTTGAGTTTAATTTAAATGCCCTTGAAAAGGGTGGGTTTGAACATTTTATGCTCAAAGAAATTTACGAGCAGCCATCCTCTATTCGCGACAGCTTACGAGGCCGCTTAAGAGCAGGCGAAGGTATTGTTTCGCTGGGAGGCATTGTCGATTTTGAGCAAAAAATTGTTCATGCCAACAAAATAATTATGATTGCCTGCGGAACATCCTGGCACGCCTGTCTTGTTGGCGAGTATCTTTTTGAAGATTTGGCTCGTATTCCCGTTGAAGTTGAGTACGCTTCCGAGTTCAGGTATCGCAATCCTATTATTACCGAAAATGATGTGGTTATAGCCGTATCGCAATCCGGCGAAACTGCCGATACGCTGGCAGCCATAGAACTGGCAAAGGAAAAAGGCGCTACGGTGCTGGGTGTTTGTAATGTGGTTGGCTCTTCCATATCGAGGATAACCCACGCCGGTTCTTATACTCATGCCGGCCCCGAAATCGGAGTGGCATCAACCAAAGCATTTACGGCTCAGGTTACTGTTTTAACCATGATGGCTTTGCGTATGGCACAATTAAAAGGTACCATTCCCACATCACGGTTTATGCAAATCTTGCACGAAATGGAAGCCATCCCTGATAAGGTTGAGCAGGTTTTGGATGATAAAGGCGTTGCGAAACTGATTGCTAAAGAATATCAGGATGCTTCTAATTTTCTTTACCTTGGAAGAGGTTATAACTTCCCCGTGGCACTTGAGGGAGCATTAAAACTTAAAGAAATATCGTATATCCATGCCGAAGGCTACCCCGCTGCCGAAATGAAGCACGGCCCCATTGCCTTAATCGATAAAAATATGCCCGTGGTGTTTATTGCCACCAACAATGTTATTTACGAAAAAGTGGTAAGTAACATTCAGGAAGTAAAAGCCCGTAACGGTAAAGTTATTGCCATTGTTACAAAAGGCGATAAAGTGGTAAAGGAAATGGCTGATTATGTTATTGAAATTCCCGAAACCGAAGACATGC
Organism: Bacteroidales bacterium; assembly: GCA_027011095.1. GTDB lineage: Bacteria > Bacteroidota > Bacteroidia > Bacteroidales > F082 > B16-G9. The sequence goes on along the minus strand of JALVAQ010000271.1, from coordinate 1,175 downwards.
TGGTACCATTACTGGCTTCAATACCGTTGCAAAAACTGGCTTACTATATTGCCGTGATGCGTGGCTGTAATGTTGACCAGCCACGGAATCTTGCCAAATCGGTTACGGTTGAATAGACACGGATGTTTTTAAAGTAAAATCAAATGAACAAAGGAGATGTTTCTCATTTTCTCAGGCGGTTGGGGCTGATGCATTTTACCGACCGGATGCGTTATTACTACTACAAATTTAAAAACAAAAGAAAAAACAGTAACTTTAAAAAAAACCATCCCGACGTAAAATTACCACCCGATTATTTTATTTACGAATCCTTTCAGATAGACTATGAAGAGTACTATCTTAAAAGCCGTAATTCGGCACAATGGATTTTAAGTTTTTTAAAAAAGTATAACTCTGATGGTCCATACAATATTCTTGACTGGGGTTGCGGCCCGGGACGAATAATCCGGCATCTCCCTGAATTTCTTGACGATAAAAGCAGAGTATATGGTACCGATTACAATGCCGCATCAATCGACTGGTGTAAAACCAATTTGCCTGATATTGACTTTAATTTAAACGGACTTGAGGCTGAACTTCCCTACGATAATAATTTTTTTGATTACATCTATGGAATTTCAATTTTTACCCACCTGTCGGAAAAAATGCATTTTGAATGGATTGAAGAATTATACCGGGTTTTAAAACCGGGAGGAATTTTAATGCTGACTTTACATGGCAATGCCTTTATCCCCAAGCTTTCGAAAGCCGAACTTGCCGATTATAGAAGCGGAAAAATTGTGGTGCGTGGCAATGTAAAAGAGGGGCATCGAACCTTTGCAGCTTTTCACCCGGAAGGATTTACCGATAAACTGTTTAACCGGTTTGAGGTGTTGGAACATGTTGCTCAGCAGGCTGGTACCGGCAAGCCACAACAGGATATTTGGGTAGTGCGCAAAAAGTAGAGTTACCCTGAAACGAATCTACCTCTTTAATACAATAAAGGCTGCCTGACCAAAACAATTTGTTATGTGAGCAGACAGCCTTTAAATCGATACTTTCAGAACTTATATTGAAGTTGTTTATAGTCTAAGATGTATCTTTTAGATATGACGCTGTATATTAATAAATTACATCATAATTTCAAATGTTGTTTTTGTGTAATAGTATCATTTTTACCAGCACACAAAGAAAAC
>JALVAQ010000270.1 GCA_027011095.1 Bacteroidales bacterium | reverse complement strand
ATCAATAACCTTCGGCCTTAGGCTGTGGCACGGTGCACAATTGTCGTTATAAAAATATACCATGGCCGCTGTTTCGCCGGCAATATGGTTTTCAACCTCTTCAATGGTCATCAATTCATTTTCGTATATCATAGTTTCCTCATTTTTAAAGCGCGGCAAAAATAGTATTAATTTTGGTATAAACTTTTAAGCCACAAAGAAAAGGCTGTAAACAAATTTCATTAATTTCGCTTTTTTCAAAAATCATAAAACCATGACATTAATAATAACCGGCTCGGGTCTTACTATCAGCAATGTAGTTGAGGTAGCTCGTAACCACCGCAAAGTTGAATTACATCCGGAAGCTTTAAATAGAATAAAAGCCTGCAGGGCAATGCTCGAAAAAAAAATCGAAGCACACGAAATTATGTATGGTGTAAACACCGGCATTGGTGAATTTTCGGAGGTGGTCTTGTCAGACGAACAGGTAAAAGAGTTTCAAAAATACCTGATTTACAACCATGCAGCCGGTATTGACGATCCCATGCCATTGGATTATGTGCGTGCTGCCATACTGGGTAGGATAAACGTGCATGCACACGGTAATTCGGGTATTCGTCCCGAAGTAACGCTGTTTTTAATTGAAATGTTAAACAAAGGTGTAACGCCTTACGTTTGTCAAAAAGGCTCGGTGGGTGCTTCGGGCGATCTCGCTCCCATGGCACAAATCGCCCTATTATTGATGGGTGAAGGGAAGGCCTATTTTAAGGGTGAACTGTTTGAAGGAAAAGAGGCCTTAAAACGTGCTGGCATCACCCCTCCCGGATTGATGGCTCGCGATGGATTGGGAACCATCAACGGCTCCAACGTGCTTACCGCCATGAGCGCCCTGTTTTTATACGATGCTCAAAACTGGCTTAAGCAGGCTGAAATTGCCGCTGCCATGTCGTTGGAAGCCCTTAAAGCCAACATGGGACCCTATACTGCAAGGCTTCACGAAGCACGAGGGTTTAAAGGAGCCATCCGCTCAGCCATATCTATCGGAAAACTTGTGGCCGGTGGCGATTTAAAAGAAGAACGGGTAGAACACAAGGTGCAGGACGCCTACTCCATGCGTTCAACACCACAGGTTATCGGTGCTGCACATGATGCAATAGCCTATGCCCGCTCGCAGGTTGAAATTGAGCTGAACGGGGTAGGTGATAACCCTATCTTTTTTCCAGAAGATGATGTTGCCCTTTCAGGTGCCAATTTTCAGGGAACGCCCGTTGCCCTGCCCATGGAAATGGCCGGACAAGCCATCACAATGATTTGTGTACTTTCCGAACGACGGCTTAACCGTCTTAATAACCCTGCTCTTAGTGCAGGCCTTCCCCCGTTTCTTACCAAAGGTGCAGGCATGTTTTCAGGATTGATGTTAAGCCAATATACTGCTGATATGCAAATTGTTGAACAACGAATCTTATCGGCACCGGCAGCCATTCAATCCATTCCGGCGGCAGCCGATCAGGAAGATTTTGTATCAATGGGAATGAATACCGCCATCAAAAATTTTCAGATACTTGACAATGCCTATGGAATTTTGGGTATTGAGTTTATGGCGGCAGCTCAGGCACTGGACTTTCGTGATTATAAATTTGGAAAAGGCGTTACCAAAGCGCATGAGGTGGTTCGTAAACATGTTGATTTTCTTGAAATCGACAGGCCTTTGTACAAAGACCACAATACCATGAAAGAGGTAGTTAAAAGTTGCGAGATATTAAGGGAAGTTGAAAAAACAATTGGGGAATTAGCGTAATTATTTAGTATGGAAGAAACAATCAACATTAAACCGCAGGAAAACCAAAAACCACAGGTTTTTAAACTGTTTTTAATTTTTTCGATGATTAACGGAGGCCTCTCCCTCTTTTCCAATTTTGTATTTTATGCGGCAAGTGATATGATTAGACAGGCCTTCGAGGGAAAAGATAAAATTAATTTTATGGGGATGGATCTTGATTTGTCTCCGTTTATGAATACCGATAAAAACTTTTTTCTTTTTCAGGGTATTTTATATGCAATTTCGTTTGGAGGAGCACTTTATATGTGGAAAGGCCGTAAAATAGGTTTTCACTTTTATACCCTTGCTCAAATTTTACTGCTTATTGTTGCATCATTTTATCTCACCGGAATGCCCTTTCCCATTTTTGATATATTGTTAACAGGAATCTTTATATATGTATATGCAAAAAATATGAAGCTAATGAAGCCCTTATAGCTTACCATTACAGCTTTAACATTGCCCTGAGTGTTATGTCGGTTGATAGCAGGGAATAAAGTATATTCGTAATCTTTAAAAAAATGATAATGCA
>JALVAQ010000269.1 GCA_027011095.1 Bacteroidales bacterium | reverse complement strand
TTCCAAATTCTTAACACTCTTTTCTTCGTTAAACACCCAAACCACCCTAAAGGTTACCATGCTGTTGTTTTGATGCATATCCTGCTTTTGTCCACCAATGGTTTCCAAAAGCTGGTCTTCGGTTCCAGACCATATGGACGTTAACGAATAGGTATAACGGATATCCATTTTCAGCTGCCGGTAAATAATAAATCTGAAATTGGCAATCCCGTCAAAATTATTACGGGCATAATAGCCGTCGTTAATACTGTTACTGAGGGTTCTGCCATTCACAACCCATTTAACCCCCACCAATCGAGAGTAGGAAACCCCTAATCCGAAAGTATATTTTCCTTTATCGGTATATTGAATCAGCAAAGGGATTTCGGCATAATTAAGACGTGTAAGATACATGGGTTGGGCACTGTCGGGCTGGCCATATTTTTTATAGGCACCCTTTTGATTGAACAAAATTTCAAACGATGTGGAAAAATTGTGCCCCACCGGTACAATGGCTCCCACACCTAATTGAACACCCGGCTTGTTAAATTTAAACATCCCGTTGTTAACGCGGTCGCCTTCCACTTTACTAAAATTAACTCCTCCAATTACCTCGCCCTGGATAATTTGAGCTTTTGTTGATAAAGACAAAACGGCGATAAAAACAAAGAGTAAACCTAATACTTTTTTTGGCATCATATTTTGTTTGGTTGCATAACGCAAAAGTAAGATAATAATTGCATGATTGATGTTTGATGTACCGTCTTAATCCGTCAACAAATTATTTCATCAGCCAATTTCTCCAGATTCACGAATTTAGAGAGGTTATTACTGAAAATTTTGAGGTCATCCCTGTTTTTAACACTCAATACTTTTACCTCCTCATCCCCACCCTCTCACACGCTGTTAACAAACATCCCTACAGCTTGCCGTGGTATTTTTCCATCTCGTGTTTCATCCACTCTTTGGCTGTGTCTGCCATTTTCTGAACAGACTTAAGATCAACACTGTCGCCCTGTTTTGTTATGGGATTGGAGGGGTAGATGGGTTCGCCAATTACAGTTTTTATGGTGAGGATATTTTTTGAAATCTGCCTGCCAAAAAAGGTGCGCGGTTTAAAAAGGTGAACCATGGGTAACACCGGACAATTGGCATGATGCGCCAGATAAAAAGCACCCCTCTGAAAATAGTCGATACCCTGATAAAGATGCCACAGCTCGGCTTCGGGAAAGAAGTGAACAATTTTACCATCGTTAACTGCCTCTGAAACAGGCTTTATTATCTGCTTTATACCAAACAGCCCGTCAGGAATGGGAAACCCTTTTAACATACGGAACATCTTACGGTAATAGGGTGCTTCAAAATTACGTTGAACAGAGGCATACCAGGCGCTGCGAGGCCTTAGAGCCAGGCCGGTTAACACTGTGTCGAAAATATGGCAGTGGTTGGCAACGGTGATAAAGCCTTTTTTCTTTAGCGGTTTAAGATTTTTTTTGCCCTCAATACGATGCCTGCAAACAATGTTAAAAAACCCTACACCAAGAAATAATGCAAATACAGCGTAGGTAAGCGATGAGTAAATCTTGTACCAAAGGTCGGTTCTTATAAACACATAGTCCGGCGGAATGTTCATGGGATAAACCACTTCCATGGGGACCTGTTGCTCGCGTACTTTGCCTTTTTTCATGTGTTTAAAATTTTGTAATATGTTAAAACACAAGCAATTCCAAAATTTGTAAACCCATGGAACCGCTTCGCTCTCCCATGAATTTTTTTAATCATATTCTTGTGTGTATTTCCTGCCAGCCGGCAGGCTGGTATGATTAATAAAATTCATGGTCGTTTCATTTTATCAAATGCGTTTGGTTGCCAAAATATACTCTTTAAGCGGACGTGTCGGGTTTACAATCTCCTTAACAAAAGCTTCGTACTCGTTTACCGAACGGTCGAAGCGGTAGTATTCCGCTTCTGCCAATACTTTTGCTTTCATCTTTTCACTTCTAAGTTCATCGCGATTTTCATACCAATAATCAATTTTTTTAGCCAAATCATCGGCATCATCCGACTTAAACAAAAACCTGTCATCCAACGCAAACTGCGAAGCGGCGGAATATTTCGAGTCGCTAATTAAACAAGGCAACCCGCATCCCAGTGCTTCCGATGTTGAAAGGCTTTCAAGTTCCACAATAGAGCCATGCACATACATATCGGCAGTATTTAAAAAACACAGCTTGTCTTCAAAACTGATGTATTCAATATAAGGTTTCACAGGCAGCGCTTTGCCAGCTTCTTTAAGTACTTCGGTACGTTCACCTCTGCCCGCCAAAATAAGCTGAATATCCGCCTTGTATTT
>JALVAQ010000268.1 GCA_027011095.1 Bacteroidales bacterium | reverse complement strand
AATTAGCGGCGAACTTCGTATTGCCGTTATTCCCACCATAGCACCTTACCTATTACCGCTGTTTACCGGCAACTTTAAACGTGCGTATCCCAATGTCAAATTAAAAATTGAAGAGCAGGTAACGGAAAAGATTGTGGAAAACCTTGAAAAAGATTTGTTGGATGTGGGTATTCTTGTAACGCCGCTTCACGAAAAGCAAATCATCGAAAAGCCTTTGTTTTATGAGGAGATGCTTATCTACTCCAACAAAAATCATCCTTTGGTAAAAAAACCGGTGATTCAGGTTGGCGATATTGCCACTTCCGAAATATGGTTGTTAAACGACGGGCACTGTTTTCGCCATCAGGTGGTTAACCTTTGCGACCTGCACGATTTGGAAAGCGACGACCTGCCCTTTGAATTTGAAGGCGGCTCGCTTGAAACCCTTATGCGCATCATTGACAAAGAGGGAGGATACACCCTAATTCCGGAGCTGGCCGAAGAGGTAATTCCGGATAACCGGAAAAATCAGGTTCGCCACTTTACCAATATGGTTCCGCTTAGAGAGGTGGCGTTGGTTTTTACCCGTCGCTTTGCCAAAACAAAAATTATTGAAAAGCTGGCGGAGTCAATTTCATCATCCATTCCCAAACACTATCTTGATAAATCGAGGGGTACTATTGTTGAATGGAAATAGTTTATATCTTTGATTTTTAATCTTAAAACCATTGTTATGAAATTCCTGAAACGTTTTATTATTGCCGTAATCATTTTGGTAATGGTTGTTGTAGGCGGCGTTTATTTATGGCTTAAAAGCACAGCACCCGACTATTCGGGTAATATCAACATAAAAGGGCTTCACCATCCGGTAAAAGTTACTTTTGATGAATACGGTATCCCGCACATTGAGGCCAACGATGAGCATGATGCTTACCTTGCCCTTGGTTATGTTCATGCCCAAGACAGGCTCTTTCAGATGGAGATGATCAGAAGAGTTGCCGGAGGAACACTCTCTGAAATTTTAGGAAAAAGTTTGGTCGCCACCGATAAAAAACTTCGCAATTTGCAGTTTTACAAAATGGCAAACAAGGCAACCAACCTGTTTTTTAAAACCAACGACAAGCAGTGGCAAAAAGATACCAGAGCATACCTTGAAGGTGTTAACGCTTTTGTTGACAAAGGCGATTTACCCATTGAATTTACCCTGATGGATTTTAAACCGGAGCATTTTACGGTGCAGGATGTGTATGCTACCATCGGTTATATGGCTTTTACCTTTACCTCAGCCCTAACACAAGACCCTGCCGTTTCGGAAGTTAAACAGCGGCTCGGCGAAAAATATTTAAAGCTTTTTAACCTTGATTCGGCAGCCGTTGCTACCATGCACAAACAACCCGACCCTGTTTCGGAGCTGTTTCCAAACTTTAAAGAGTTTCAGGATTATATTCCCATTCCCATTTGGGAGGGGTCAAATAACTGGGTGATTAGCAAAGATCGCTCAAAGTCAGGCCATCCCATTTTGGCCAACGACACGCACATTGCCTATGCGCAGCCGGCAGTTTGGTACGAAGCTGTTTTACATTTTCCCGGACAAATGATTTCGGGATATTATCTTGCAGGAGTACCGTATGCCGTGGTAGGTAACACCGGACAACATGCCTGGGGCGTAACCATCTTTCCGTACGATAACATGGATTTGTACAAAGAGCGGTTAAATCCCGACAATAGCAATGAGGTTTGGGAAAACGACCACTGGCAGAAGATGAAAACCGATAAAGAAATTATAAAAGTAAAGGGCGAAAAGGATGTTGTTTATAACCTTAAGGTCACCCGTCATGGCCCGGTAATGAATGAAGCCTATCCCAACATGGTTCCAACCGATAAACAACCCGTAACTTTGTGGTGGGCATTACATCATGTGGACGGAACGGTTATACAGGCATTGTATTACATTAACAATGCGCAGGATATGGATACTTTTAGAAAAGGATGCTCGTTAATTGATTTGCTTGGTTTAAATGTTGTGTATGCCGACACCGACGACAATATTGCCTGGTGGGCTTCGGGAAGATTGCCCAAACGCCAACCCTATGTTAACCCTTCAACAGTACTTGATGGTGCTTCGGGAAAGGATGAGGTACTTGGTTTTTACCCCTTCGTGTTGAACCCGCAATCGGAAAATCCTGAAGATGGCATGCTGGAAACCTCTAACAATCAGCCGCCGGCAGTGGATGGTGAAACTTATCCCGGATATTATTCGCCGGGGTATCGCGCTAGCAGAGCCAAACAGTTGCTAAACTCGCAAAACAAATGGAGTCCGGAGGAGATGGAAAAAATTCAGATGGATAACTACTCGCAACGCGATGCCATGATTGCAAAACTGGTGCTTAACCATGTGGGGGCAGCAAAATTTTCAAGTAAAAACGCGGTTTATGCTCAAGCTGTTAAGGCATTACAAAATTGGGATGGCAAATCGGACGTGGACAACATTGGCGTTACCATTTACACAAAAATGCTTTATTACGTGCTGGAACAGGCTATGGCTGATGAGTTGGGTGAAAAAAGCTTTAAAAAGTCGGTAAGTTCCAATCTGGTTCGTTCTTCCATTGAGCGGCTGTTTACCAATCCCGATTGTATTTGGTGGGACAACATCAGCACCCCCGAAAAAGAGACCCGCAAAGAAGCTTTCAGAATGGGGCTTGATGAGGCCATTACTTCGTTGCAGCAACAGCTTGGCGATGATGTATCCAAATGGCGGTGGGGGTCGGTACATGTTTTAACACATATCCACCCCATTGGCCGTAAAGAGCCGTTTGACAAAGTGTTTAATGTAGGCCCGTTTGAAGTTGGAGGCACCAACGAAGTTGTTGACAAGGAAGCCTTTAACTACAATGTATCAGGAGTTTATCCTGTTAAGTCAGGCCCCGCCCTGCGCTTTTTAATCGACATGAAAAACCCGACAACCAAGCTAACCATTATTCCCACCGGACAGTCGGGCAACGTAATGAGTCCGCATTATGCCGATCAGGCTGAGATGTTTGTTACAGGCAAATACCGTACCTGTGTTAGCGATGCCGATAAAGTTAAAAACGGCTCCGTTTTGGAGTTGAATCCGGAAAGTAAAAACAAATAATAAAATGAATCTTACCCATATCGAACACATTGGAATTGCTGTTAAAAACCTTGATGAAGCCATTCCTTATTACGAAACCATTTTAGGATTAAAATGTTATGCCATTGAAGAGGTGGCTGACCAAAAGGTAAAAACGGCTTTTTTTAAGGTTGGGCAAACAAAACTGGAGTTGTTGGAACCCACAGATACCGATAGCCCTGTGGCAAAATTTATTGAAAAACGGGGCGAAGGCATCCATCATATGGCCTTTGCCGTGGATGGTGTTGAAAAAGCGCTACAGGAAATTTCAGATAAAGGAGTTCGCCTTATCGACAAGGTTCCCAGGCCGGGTGCCGAGGGGTTGAACATTGCTTTTTTGCACCCCAAATCTACTTTTGGTGTTTTAACGGAATTGTGTGAGAAAAAATAATATTGGCTGCTACCAGTCAACCGTATAAACATGAAATCCTTTGCCCCTATAGGCATCTACAATGGTTTTTCTCGACGCTTTAGCTTTGTCAAGCTTTACAAAGCCGTTTTGAATAATGTTACCCTGGTCGATAATGGGCCATTGTGGATAGTGCTTGATAATGTACGCTCTGAAAGCCTGTTCCATTTCATATTGTTTAACCGGCTTTTTAATGGTGCTTACAAAAGCATTGTACTCTTTTTTACCATCGCCGTCCATATCGAAATAGCCTGAAGAGTAAACAAAGTACCAAACTCTGTCAGCACGTTCGTAGTTGTAATATTTGCTGTCGTAAATGCTGGAAATATCCTCTTTTTTGGCTGACGGTTTTTTATTTCTTACCGGATCGTTTCGATAAATTTTACTAACAAAACGATAGTCGTACGACATGCCTGAAACAACCACATCCAGATCGCCATCGTTATCGTAGTCGCCAAAATGGCCGTCGCTCAGGTAAAGGCCTATCAGCTGGGCATGAATGTCGGTAAAAAGGCCTTTACGGTCGTTGCGATAAATTTTTGAAACAGGGCCGTTGTACGATTCACCGGTAATGAGCAAGTCGAGGTCGCCATCATGGTCAAAATCACCCCAGTCAACCGAACCTGAACGGGTAGCAACAAAATCAGTAAACACAGGGTTAAAGGTGTGTCCGTCAACATTATTGTACAACCGGGTTTGAAACCTGCCATCCTGCGTTTCACCGTTAATAACAAAATCTTCGTCGCCGTCATTGTCGTAATCACCCCAGGCAATGTCGCTCATCTGCAACGGTACTATCCCCATGTTGGTTTTAACAAACTTGCCGTTTTGGTTTCTGTAAATTTCGGTAACAACCCTTCCGGAGCTGTCGCTGCCGCTTAAAATTACATCCAAATCACCATCAAGGTCATAGTCGGCAAACTTGCCCGTACCATAATGAAGCCCCGGAAATCCGCTATTAACTTTTACAAATTTATTGTTTCGGTTGTTTTTATAAATGGCACTTATCAGCCCTTTTGTTGTTTCGCCGGTAATCAGTAAATCTTTATCGCCGTCGCCATCAAAATCTCCCCATTCCACACTGCCGTCAACCACTCCGGGCACACCGGTGTATAACGGAATAAGGTTTTGAGTACGATTATTATTTTTATACAGTTTAGCAACGTATTTGCCCGAAGGATTTTGGCCAACCACAAATAAATCGGGTTTGCCATCCAAATTGGCATCCGTCCACGAAAAGTCGCCACGAAAAACATCTACAACAGGCGAATAAACCGCTTTAAACTTATCGTGCCTCAGGTTTTGATATAACTTTGTTTTAATGTAATGGCCATTGTTGGCATAAAAGTCGCCGGTAACCATCACATCCAAATCACCGTCATCATCGTAGTCAATCCAGTTGCACGAACTCTCGGCCACACCCGTTAACCCTGCCTGAATATCGTGAAAGGTCTGCGCTGATGCAGTAAATATTATAAGCCCGAAAAATACTCCGAGAAAAAATCGTAACATGAATTTCATTTTCAACAAAAAAATTGAAAATAGCAAGGCAAAACACGTGCCGTAAAGTTATTTATCTACAATGTTATGTGAATAAGTAATTTCAAACGATTGAAACAGATGATTGCAAAATTGGGGGTTTGCTATGAACTCTTAAGCTATTTACGATCGTAAAATGCAAAAGGTCTTATCAAACTCAATAGGACTCTGATTGTTATGATTTAACTGATTTTCTCCCACTAATCATAACAATCAGTTCTATCAGCCCTATCAGTGTACTATTAAAATCAAAATACAGGAAGGTTTTATCCTAACGGGATTCCCAAATATATACTTAAGCATATCAAAATGGGAATTAGCCGGTTTTTTTACCCGTCAAGCAATCAAATATTTTATTATCCCTTTAAAAAAGTAGCAGGCTATTTTGTACCTTTGTCTCAAATAATATTAAAAACACAGATTCATGAAAACAATTGATAATTATAATTTTCACGGTAAAAAAGTCCTGATTCGTGTTGACTTTAACGTGCCTTTAAACGATCAATTTGAAATTACCGATGATACCCGAATTCGCGCAGCCATTCCCACCATTCAAAAAATACGAAACGAAGGGGGCGCTGTTATTTTGATGTCGCATTTGGGAAGGCCAAAAAACGGCCCCGAAGATAAATTTTCGCTAAAACATATTGTTAGCCATCTTTCTGAAAAACTGGGCACTCCCGTTCAGTTTGCCGATGACTGTATAGGCAATCAGGCCAAAGAAAAAGCTGCTGCCCTCAAACCCGGTGAGGTGTTGCTGTTGGAAAACCTGCGTTTTTATAAGGAAGAAACCAAAGGCGATGAAGCTTTTGCCCAAAAGCTCTCGCAACTTGCCGATGCATACGTAAACGATGCTTTTGGAACGGCACACAGAGCACATGCTTCAACAGCCGTTATCGCTAAATTTTTCCCCAACGATAAAATGTTCGGTTATGTGATGGCCAACGAAATTAAAAGCATCAACAAGGTGGTTAAAGAGGGTAAAAGCCCGCTGACAGCCATTTTGGGTGGGGCAAAAGTCTCCGGTAAAATTGAAATCATCAATCACCTGCTCGATAAAGTTGATAATTTGATTATTGGCGGTGGAATGATGTTTACCTTTATCAAAGCCCTGGGAGGCAAAACAGGTTCATCGCTGGTTGAAGACGATCTGATTGAAACCGCCCGAGCTGCCATGGTAAAAGCCGACGAGCTTGGGGTAACCATTTACCTCCCTTCCGATACTGTTATTGCCGATAAATTTTCCAACGATGCCAATACGCAAACCGTTCCGGTTTCGGAAATTCCTGATGGCTGGATGGGGCTTGATATAGGGCCGGAAACAGAAAAAACTTTTGCTGAAGTCATTGAAAACTCGGCCACTTTGTTGTGGAACGGCCCCATGGGAGTTTTCGAGATGGAGAATTTTGCCAAAGGAACCAAATCGGTAGCCATGGCGCTGGTTAAGGCCACCGAAAAGGGCGCTTACACACTCGTTGGCGGAGGCGATTCGGTTGCAGCCATTAACAAATATAATCTCCAGGACAAGGTTAGCTATGTATCAACCGGTGGGGGTGCCATGCTCGAATACATCGAAGGTAAAGAGCTTCCCGGTATTGCTGCCATCGAATCTTAATTATTGACGTGGCGCTATTTAACCATATTATAAAACGGGTTGTTTGCCTTACAAAACATGAAAAGGAAAAAACGTTCACGTTGGCTGAAGCAGCAGCTTTACAGGATAAAACGTTAAAATACCTTCTTCGCAGAGCAAAAATAACAGCTTTTGGCGAGCATTACCGGTTTTCAACCATCATCCAATCAAAGGAGTTTGTAAGCATGTTTCGCCGGCAGGTGCCCATCCATACTTACAGCGATATGTATGTTAGATGGTGGTATCGTTCGTTAAATGGCGAAACCTATGTTACCTGGCCGGGAAAGGTAAAATATTACATCACCAAAGACCTCCGGCATCAAATTACCGGAAAAACAATTCCCGCTTCGCGCGCCTTTCTTAAATCGTATATGACTACAGCCGAACGTTACCTTGCAAGGTGCGGTGAAAATAAAATCAACGAAAAGAGTAATAAAGCCTCCCGGCTGGATTTTTATAAAACCTATTATGGCGGCAACATCGACAGTATTTTAACACATCATTATCCTGTAAAATATCCGGTATGCCTGAAAAATTGCTTTGCTTTTGAAAAATTAAATGATAAGCCCGATTTTTTGTTAACCGATACGGGATTGGCAGGTTTACGTATTGATAACACAAACAATTATCGGCTTTTGGTTGACAACAGCCTGTTTTACGAGTTTCTTCCTTACGGAGGTACGGTATCATTGGATAAGAAAGCAATCAAAAGTAATACGGAAAACACGATTACGCTGGGTCAAATTGACAACAACAAAAAATATATTTTACTTTTGACCAATAATTCGGGAGCATGGCGCTATTTTACCGGGCTGATTGTACGATTTACCGACAGGGAAAAATTGGAGTTTATTGTAGTAAACAAAGTAAAGGTCAATAAATAATGGGAATAGTAATATTGAAGGGAATATTGTTGGGGTTGTCCATTGGCTTTTTCTTTGGATTTGGCCCGGCCTTTTTTGCCATTATTCAAACGGCACTTTACCGAGGTTTTTTGCGTGGGGCATTGATGGCCTTTGGCGTATTTCTTAGCGATTCGCTGATGGTTATTTTAACCCTGTTGGGTGCTACCAGCATCTTAAAAAACATCGAAAACTCCGAGGCAATGGGGTTTATAGGTGGTTTTGTTTTAATATCTTTTGGCGTTTACATTTTTCGTAAAAAAACCATGCGTACACCAAGCGAAGAAAAAAAAGAACTTGATATCAGAGACCCGCACCCTGCCACCTATCCCTTTAAAGGGTTTTTGTTAAACATTGCCAATCCGTTTATCTGGCTGTTTTGGGCAGGGGTTGTGATGGGGGTAGCCGCACCTTTTAAAGAACACACTACCAGTTTAATACTTTTTTTCTCAGCTACTTTATTAACCATTTTTGCCACCGACCTGACCAAGGTTTTCATTTCACATAAAATTAAATCGATTGTAAACGACCGGTTTTTAATGGGGGTAAACAGAGTGGCCGGTCTTGGCCTGACGGGCTTTGGCGTTTACTTAATTGTTAAAACACTGTTGGTGATAATTGGCGGGTAGTTATATTTGGGTAAGTGTAATACATTAGAC
>JALVAQ010000267.1 GCA_027011095.1 Bacteroidales bacterium | reverse complement strand
CATTTAATTAATTTTGAACCAAATATTTAAAATCCCACGTCTATGAAAAAATTAATCTTTACTTTTTTTGCAACCTTTTTGTTTGTTGCAATGTATGGCCAGCAGATTCCGCGAGAAAATGTTTTGGTAGAAATTGGTACCGGTACCGGTTGCCCCTATTGTCCGGGAGCAGCTATGGGCCTTGATGATTTATATGCCAATGGTGATCCGGTGGCAGGTATTGAATATCACTCCTACAACAGTAGCGACCCTTTCAATACACCTGAAGCGGCTCAACGCACTTCCTATTACGGAATTACCGGCTATCCTACTGCAAAATTTGACGGCTCCTATGGTACCGTTGAAGGGGGTAGCAACAGCCAGAGTATGTACGGCTCTTACCTTCCAAAGGTTAACGCCCGTATGGCTATTCCAACTTCGTTTGGGATTGATATTGCAGGAAGTTCAGTAGGTGATTTATGGACCATCACCATTACCGTTACACAACACGAAACATACAGTGGTGGCCCGTTAAAAGTAAGGTTTGCACTTTGCGAATCTGATATACCTTATGTATGGCAAGGACAAAGCAGCATCGACCACACCGAAAGAACCATGGGCGCCGGTGGCTCCAACGGAATTGATATTGATTTTTCAAATGGCTCGGTACAACAGGTTACAACAACTTTTAATTTTAACAGCTCATGGATTCAGGATAATTGCGAAGCCATTGCATGGATTCAGGATGATGGCAACAAGGAAGTACTCCACAGCATCGGTAAAATGATGAATGATTTAGGCCCGTCAGTTCCCTCGTTTATGGCTGACTTTACCGCCGATGACACCACCCTTTGTGGCATGGGAAGCGTTCATTTTACCAACACAAGCTACGGCGACCCCATTTCGTTCCATTGGATTTTTGAAGGTGGATATCCTGATCAGTCGTGGGACGAAAATCCGGTAATCTTTTATCAAAACACCGGTACTTTTGATGTAACACTTATTATTTCGGATGGTACCCAGGTTGACACAACCATAAAAGCCGATTACATCAGCGAAACCGATCCGCCTACAGTAACCTTCTCGGCAGTTCCAACACTTTGTAACCAAGGTGACGATCCTTATGAGCTAACACAGGGTAAACCCGATGGAGGATTTTATACCGGCGATTACGTTTCGGATAGTATGTATTTCCATCCAACACAATCAGGCGTTGGTAATTTTCCCGTAACTTATACTTATATTGATGAATACGGTTGCTCCGGCGACGCCAACCAAACCATTACGGTTGATAATTGTGTTGGGGTTTCCGAAAACAACGAAGCTGTGGCCATCGAAATATTTCCAAATCCAAACAACGGACAGTTTAAAATTAACCTGAGTGCAGTTGATTTTAACGATGCCACCATTACGGTAATGAATGCCCTGGGCCAAAATGTTTACGAGGAAAACAATGTTAACATTGCCGGTTCTTATTCTACCAATGTTGATTTAAGCAACAATCCGAAAGGAGTTTATTTTGTGGTTGTTTCGGGCAACAACAAAGTATTTACCCAAAAAGTAATTCGCCATTAGTATGAGTTGTTTATTTTTAAACCAAAGAGTGTATTAAAAGTTTTTTTGGTTACATAAAAAATCCGGCGGAGAGGCAATGCCTCCCCGCCGGATTTTTAGTAACAAGCCATTCAACTTTTAGCTGTTGTCTGCTTTTTTGTCGAGCATCAAAATCTGGTTGGCGACAATTTCGGTAATGTAATGTTTTTGGCCGTTTTTATCGTCCCACGAGCGGTTGGTAAGTTTTCCTTCAAGTGCAATCTCTTTGCCCTTTTTCAAATACTCGGCAGCTATTTTAGCGGTGCCGCCCCAGGCAACAATGTTATGCCATTGGGTTTCCTGTACGCGTTCGCCATTGGCGTTACGATAGTTTTCGGAGGTGGCCAACGAAAAACGAACTTTCATTTTTCCATTGTCATAGGTTGTGGTTTCAGGGTCGATGCCCAAACGTCCGATCAGGTGTACTGAATTTCTTAAAGATGTCATAATAGTAAAATTTAAAAGGTTAAAAAAAAATAGTTAAAAACTTCAATTTGTAACTTGCAATTTTTTGTTTTCAAATCACGGTGCAAACATACGGCGGCTTTTTTGCTCAAGTCGGTTAATAAGTATTTATAGCCGTTTAACATCCGTTTATATTCGTTTAAAAACGAATAATATTCGTATTATCAATGTTATTCGACTTTTTTTGGAAACGGTTAAATTGTGTATATTTGAGGGTTAGAGCCAATGTAAAAATTAAAAATGCGGAGAATAATTATTATATTCTCCTTATTTATACGGAGAATAATATGTATATTTGC
>JALVAQ010000266.1 GCA_027011095.1 Bacteroidales bacterium | reverse complement strand
GACTTATCATCCCCTATACTTGAGAAGTTTTGGGGGATAATATTATTATTTAATGCAAGGCTTGAGTTTTCATTTCCCTGTCCGTCTCTTGAAAGTAAGCGCGGAAATGAGAACCATGTGATGCCTGCACGTAAATTAAGTGGCTCATCGGGCGTAAAACTTACCACACTCACATTGGAATGGCCGCCGTTGGGGAGGTAGATTTTGTTTTGATAGGGCTTCAGCGTAATAATTTCCGCTTTTATGCATTTAAAGTCATCCATCAAATAGAGAAAATCAGGTTCGGAAAGGGAAACAGGCAATGTTTGATTTATTACCTGCAACGCAAGGCAGGTATCAGTTTGTTTAAAAATGCGGGTAACCCTGTGGTTTTGAGCAATGCCGGACAATACCAAAAGAAATATCAGATTTAATATTAACAGGGTTCGCTGCATAAGGCTTGTTTTACGGTAACAAAGTTAATTAATTGTGAAATATTGTTTTTTATTGACGTACTACCTTTACGCGCGACACCCTCAACTTTTCGGTAGCCAACGCACATGCCTGCCTTGACCGAAAAGGTTTTGCACGTAAAAACAAATTAACTTTATGGTTGTTGTAAATTTCATGGCTGTTTAGTGTGGCATAAAGTTAAAAAGAAATTTTGAAATAAAGATGGAAGAAAGTTATGGAGGGTGTTCTGTTTTAATGGTATTTATATTTTGATTCTTCATTTTTTTTCCTTATTTCCTTTTTAGTGTACGGGAAGGATTTGACTGGTTGCCAGCTATCGGAAGCAATCTCAATACGTCACTTTGAGGTTGACATGACAGTAGTTTAAAACGACACGTTAATGGCTCCGATAAAGTTTATTCCCGGTGCCGTTATGCCCGATGAATAGGGGCGGTACCTTTTATCTAAAATGTTTTCAACCCCAAAGGTTACAAGAAAATTCCGGTTAAAGGCGTAGCTGCTTTTAAGATTGAGCGTATTCCAGGCAGGCGAATAGGGGTTTCCATTTTCATCGGGTGCATAAAGGTGTGTTTTGTCGCGCTCGGAAGGGGCAAGGTTGCCATACGATATCTCGCCATTGTAAACCGATGAAAGTTCAATGCGTAGTTTTTTATGCTCAAACAGCAGGGAGGCATTGACAAAAAATGGCGAAACATGCCTCAGTGCAACTCCTTCATCATCAAAGCCTTTTATATAGTTTGCGCTTACGTTCAAAGCCAGAAAATGAGTCAGTTGGGCTGAGAAAACTCCGCTCACCCCATAAATATATGCATGGCCTGCGTTAACAATAGCCTGAACCCGGCTCATTTCACCATCATACAGTATTGAGTCGGCACCATTAAGTGTAAAGTTACGGCGAACCATGGCGTTGCGCAGATAGCTGTAAAACGCGGTTGCTTCAATATGTACCAGGTCTTGGAACGATTTATCCACCGTAAAGTCAATGTTATACACATATTCGGGCTTTAACCCCTGGTTGGGAACCACTACGTTACCCGGTTCCGAATCGAAAACTTTAGCCACATCATCAAGGTTGGGAGCACGGTAACCGGATGAAAGGTTAATACTTATTTTCCACCTTTCGGGATGATAAACGATTCCCATATTTCCTGTAACCGCTCCATTTTTTAAAACAATGGATGTATAGGGCAAATGATACCATGAGGTGTCGTTGAAACGTGCATTAATATATGAATAAGAGGCTCTTATGCCTGTCTGGAATGTAAAAACGTTATTGGCAAAATTGTCTTTATAAGTGAGATACAATCCACCTGAAAAGTATTGTGTTCCGCCATCGGGGTATCGCGTGGCTGTTGGCTTGGTTTCGCCGGTGTAAATATTCTTTTTTTCACCGGTTGATGTTACATAATTGTAAACACTTTCCAGACCGTAATACAGGTGCCGGTTATTTCCAATTGATTTTTCAATATCAATGTTTAAGGAGGGAATGGCTACTTTCTCAACTCTTTTACGCAACCAACTGTTGCCAAGTTTTCTGTCGTTACGGCCTTCGGTAACATATTGGCAGGCGAGAATTATTTTGTAGTTATCGGAGAAACGAGTTTTTCTGTGATTCCGGTATTGTGTGCTAAACATCATCCATTGCTGCGGCTTATAGTACCATTGTGCATATTTTAGCTTGCCTCCCTTTTTTTGTATTAACCGGTCGTAACGGGGCACTTCTGAAGTGCCTGAGTAATAGAAATTCAGTTTTAAGGAGGAGTGGTTGTTAAACTTATATCTTATTTTTTGTGTGGCGTTCAGTTGTGAATAGCCCGAATATTTTTGAATTAACGGGTTTGGATTCTTTACGATGGAATTGCTGCCATTTATCTCCTCTACATAATCAGGCCTTAAATAAAAGTCGTTGCCGTGCGATCCCATTCGCAGGTCGTTAAAGTCTGAATAAGTAATCATGGTTAAAAAAGCCCATTTGTTGTTGGCCAGGTTCAAACTCAGATGTCCTGTTTTTTCAAAGGCAGCCGAAGCCGACCTTACCATTGCCCGTCCTGAAACTTTCCATGTTTCGGTGTTGTTCTGAACGGGTGATTTAAGATGAATATCCAGTACGCCACCCAGTGCGTCACTGCCGTATAAATTGGTTCCCGGGCCAAAAATTATTTCAACACTTTTTACGCTGTTAACATCGGCCTGCAACACATTTTGCAGGTTACCACTTCGGTATATGGCATTGTTCATTCTAACACCATCAAGTATAAACAATATTTTGTTGGCTGCAAATCCTCTAATTATCGGGCTGCCGCCGCCCAGCTGACTTTTTTGTACAAACACCTGTCCGCTCTTATCCAGCATGTCGGCAGAAGTGGCGGGGTTCTCAAAAACAATATCTCTGTTTTTTATGACTTCAATTTTGTTGGGCACCTCTTTTTTATTTACCTCCCAGCTGTTTGCCGAAACAACTATTTCCTCCAGGTCAACAAGTTTTTCATTTAAATTTACCTTAAAGTTTAACTTTTTTAAGTCGCCGGCAGTTAACTTTAAAGTGTGGTAAGAGGGGTGCTGAAACAAAATTACAGTATCCTTGTTAAACTTGTCTAAAATCGCTGTTCCGTTCTTATCGGTTACAGCAGAGGCTGTTTTAGATTGATTGTAAATCAGTACATTGGAAATTGGTTCTCCGGTTTGCCGGTCATAAACTGTAATGTTCTGTGACAATAGTCCCAAAGGCAATAACAATAAAAACATAACCGCCATATTGATAAGAGCCTTCATCCGAAACTATTTTTTACAATTATCTTTTATATTGGCTACGCTTCTTGGCAGCTTCTTCAAGCCTTTTGGTAAAGCCCGATTTTTTCTTGGGAGCTTTTTTCTTGTTGGCTTCAATTTTGGCGCGCAACTTATCTTCGTTTACCATTACTCTGAATGCGTACATCTGTAAGAAGGTAATTACGTTGGCAAGGAAGTAATAATAACTTAAGCCTGAAGCGTAATTGTTAAATATTCCGAGGAACATAATCGGCATCAGATACATCATGGTTTTCATGCCCGGCATGCTTTGTTGCTGTCCCATCATCTGGTTGTTCATTTTGGTATAAATCAACGTTGAGATGGTCATTAACAAGGTAAACAAACTAACGTGGTCGCCATAGGCCGGAATTTTAAAGGGCAGGTCTAAAATAGAGTCGTAGCTCGATAGGTCCTTAGCCCATAAAAACGATTGTTGCCGTAGCTCAATTGAAGCCGGGAAGAACCTGAACATGGCAAACAGGATGGGCATTTGCAACAGCATGGGTACACAACCTGCTGCCGGATTTACCCCCGCTTTTTTGTACAATGCCATAATAGCCTGCTGCTTTTTCATGGCATCTTTTTTATCGGGGAATTTGGCTCCGATTTCATCAATTTCAGGTTTTAACACCCGCATTTTAGCCGATGACATGTAGGTTTTATATGCAATGGGGAAGAGTACCAGCTTTAATAGCAGGGTTAATACCAATATTACAATACCGTAATTCCAACCCAAACCGCCAAGGAAGTTAAATACCGGAATTACAATGTATTCGTTTATCCATGCCAGTAAAAAGAAACCCCAGCCAATGGGAATCTGTCTTTCCAAATCAAGATTATAAGCTTTAAGCGTGTAAAATTTGTTGGGGCCAAAATAGAAATGGAATGGTATGTTTGAAACGTTTCCAAAACCAAATGGCAAATCAAGTTCGGCCTTAACCGATTTTAAATATCTTGGATTGACAGGGTGCTCTTTTTCTTTAACCGACAGCGTTCCGTTTTCAAAATTGTTGTCGGCAATAATGGTGGAAGAGAAGAAGGGTTGTTTAAACGATACCCATTTCAACTTGGTAGATATTTTTTCTTCATCATCGCCGCTTTCCGAAAGGTAATCCACAGCATCTTTTACAGGCTTGTAATAGATGGTGGCACCGTTAAAGCGGTCAACATGGCGTTCCTGTTTCATTAAATCGGTTTCCCAAACAAGCGGTAACGAGCTGATATTAGTGGGTATTACCCCTCGCATATTAACAAGATTAATGTTAAATTCAAACATGTAATTGTCGCCGTGTAGGGTGTAAAGGTATTCAATGTATTTTGTTGAATCTACCACACCGTCTCCTTTGTCAACATAAAGGCGCATGCTAAAAGTGGTGGAATCATCACCGCTTACAAGGGTACTGGTTGAAGCGGAAGCCGGGGGCTGAAAGTAAAAGTCGTTGGTGTTGATGGCTTTATCGTTTGAAAAAAACGACAATCCGAAATTCATCGAATTGGGATCAAACAATAAAAGAGGTAGCGAATCCCAGGTTTGATAATTTTTTAGCTGAACCTGTTTAATAAAACCACCTTTGGAGTCGATTTCAATTTTTACCAAATCGTTTTCCAAAAAGAATTTTTTGTTTTTTCCAACAGCCGAGTTGGCAAACACATCATATTTGGCGTGCATGGCCTGATAGGTTGACGATGGTGCTTTACCTTGTTTTACAACAGTAGTATCGGCGGTGCGTGTTTCTAACGGTTTGTCGGCAAGCTTTTTGGCTTTGGCAACTTGCGCCTTCCGAACCGAATCTTGCTGATATTGAACATACTCTAACGAGTCCTTTATGTGCTGTAGATGTTGCTTTTTTTGAATTTCTTCCTTTGAAGGGCTTAGCCAGATCGAGTAACCGATCATAATGGCAGCAATGAGTACAAAACCTATTACGGAATTTTTATTCATAATGTCATTTTTTAAGAGCTGCAAAGGTAATTAGAAATAACTAAAAAGCAGAAGAAAACCCGGCAAACTTAACATGACTTAAGTTTGTGGTAATTAGATAGTCACCAAAATTCCTTAAGATTTTTATAAAAATATTGGCTTCATATGTAGTTTTATGAATGATTTGTTTACTTTTGATTTTCTAAATAAAAAATTATTTGACTCATGGCATCACATCGTACGCTATTTAAAGAAGTACAACATTTACCCCGTATTTTTGTTTACATTACGGTATTTATTTTGCTGGCAGTGCTTGGGTATTTGTATTCTTCAACCTATCACATGTACCTTAACGAAACGTCTATAAGAGGTTGGTCAAGAGCTTTTAAACTGGTGCTTGCGGGCATGGTTATTCTTACCTTTTTTATACTCGGGTTAATTTACATCGTTTGGAACTACCGGCTTGTTACCAAAGTGTCGGTTAGGTCGTTTTACTTTAAAATGCCACCCATTAAAAACAGTTATAAAAAAATAAGCACCATGCGTATTTTAAGTGTAAAACGTGCCACTACGGATGACCTTCCCCGGGGAACCGTTAAAATTAAGATGAGTGGCAAAGAGGGAGTTTTAATGGAACTTGAAGACAATAAAAATGCCTTTATCGGGTCGCAACATGCCGATTCGCTTGAAAAAGCGTTTGTTAAAATGCTCGAAAATTCATAGCTGTTCAGGGCTTTAAAAAAGAAAAATAAAACTTCGGAATTTGTTCCGGAGTTTTTTTTTATGATGGTGTGTTTTACATTACCTTTGTTTTTTAAACAGTTAATAATGGCCAACGGAAAATTATATCTGATTCCTGTCACCCTCGGAGGAAATGAAACCATAGCCCATGTGCTTCCCGAGTATAACCACAGTATTGTGCATCAGTTTGATACCTTTATTGTTGAGCAGGTTCGTACCGCACGCAGGTTTTTAAAAGCCATTAACCATCCTGTGCCCATTGACAAAATGGTGTTTTACGAGTTAAACAAACACAGCAACCCGGATATTGTTTCGGAGTATTTAAAACCATTAACAAACGGAAAAAATATCGGATTACTTTCCGAAGCAGGTACTCCTTGCGTGGCTGATCCCGGTGCGGTGATTGTTGCTCTGGCTCAACAAAAAAATATTACTGTTGTACCTTTAACAGGCCCCAACTCTATTATTTTGGCATTGATGGCATCGGGTTTTAACGGACAGCATTTTCTTTTTCATGGATATCTGCCCATCGAAAGCCACCAGCGAAACAAAAAAATCAAGGAGTTTGAAAATGCCGTTTATCGTTTAAATCAAACTCAAATTTTTATTGAAACTCCCTACAGAAACGATAAACTGCTTGATACCTTGATAAAACAGCTGAAACCGGAAACCAAAATTTGTGTTGTTGCCGATTTAACCCTACCGACTGAATTTATTAAAACCCTGCCGGCAAAATTGTGGAAATCCAATCGCCCACAACTGCACAAACGGCCGGTAGTGTTTTTAGTGGGGAAATAGATGAGGAATTAGTCTTACTCTTCTTTCGATTGAGTTTTTGGGTAAAACTCTTATCTTTTAGCTTCTTAAAGTTTGCTACCTTTGCACACATTAAATAAAACATAAAAAATAGTTGTTATGGATAGAGATACCAAAGTTTTTGACCTGATACAACAGGAGAAAGAGCGTCAGATGCATGGCATCGAGTTAATTGCTTCGGAGAATTTTGTCAGCGAGCAGGTGCTTGAAGCCATGGGTTCGGTTATGACCAATAAATATGCCGAAGGTTATCCCGGAAAAAGATATTACGGTGGTTGCGAGATTGTTGACCAAACCGAGCAGCTGGCCATCGACCGTGCCTGTGAACTTTTTGATGCGCAATACGCCAATGTACAACCCCACTCGGGCGCACAAGCTAATATGGCTGTTTTGCTGGCTTGTTTAAAACCCGGTGACACCTTTATGGGGCTTGACCTTTCGCATGGTGGCCACCTTTCGCACGGCTCACATGTAAATTCGTCGGGTATATTATATCGCCCTGTGGCCTACCATGTTACAGAGGAAACAGGAATGGTTGATTACGATGAAATGGAGAAGATAGCCCTCGAAGAAAAACCAAAATTAATTATTGCCGGGGCTTCGGCTTACTCACGTGATTGGGATTATGAACGTATGCGTAACATTGCCGATCAGGTAGGTGCTATTTTAATGGCCGACATTTCGCATCCTGCCGGTTTAATTGCCAAAGGTATCTTAAACGATCCCATTGAACATTGCCATATTGTAACCACCACTACCCACAAAACCCTTCGCGGCCCCCGTGGAGGCATGATTTTGATGGGTGAAGATTTTGAAAATCCCTGGGGACTTAAAACACCCAAAGGAGTTACCAAGATGATGTCAACGGTATTAAACTCAGCTGTTTTCCCGGGTATTCAGGGTGGTCCGCTTGAGCATGTAATTGCTGCCAAGGCTGTTGCCTTTGGCGAAGCACTTACCGACGAATATTTTCAATATATTTTGCAGGTTAAAAAGAACGCCGATGCCATGTCGAAAGCATTTGTAAACAGAGGATACCACGTAATTTCGGAAGGTACCGACAACCATTTGATGCTGATAGATTTGCGTTCAAAATTCCCGGAAATTACAGGTAAGGTAGTGGAGAATACGCTGGTTAAAGCCGATATTACCGTTAATAAAAACATGGTTCCATTCGACAGCCGTTCGCCTTTCCAAACAAGCGGATTGCGCGTTGGAACACCGGCTATTACTACACGCGGATTAAAAGAAGAACATATGGAACCCATTGTTGCCATGATTGATGAAGTTATCAGCAACATTGATAACGAAAGCGTTTTGGAAAGTGTTAAAGCACGTGTTAACGCAATGATGAAAGATTTTCCGCTGTTTGCCGGCTGATAATTGAAAGACCTTTTTTTTTACCTGTCGGGTAAGCTGCCCGACAGGTTTTTTTATGTTAGTTTGGTTTGAGCACGGCTGAAAAGGCTAATTCCTATTTTGATGTGATAGCGATTTTGTTAAGCTAAAAAAACTTTACCTGTTTTTTTCAACAACTCTTTACCAAAGTCCCGAAGGGATGCTATTTGAATAGCACCGGGTGAAGCCCGG
>JALVAQ010000265.1 GCA_027011095.1 Bacteroidales bacterium | reverse complement strand
TTATGGTTCCTGTTTTTAATGTTCATAATCATATCCATCGCTTCTATTTCCATTTTAGAAAAGGCAAACCATTTTTTTGCAGATTTAATTAAATCAGCAACAAAAACATAAGCATCAAAAACTTGCCCATCGTAAAACACACCTTGATTGGGTTTTAAGCTTTTTTCTTCAAGGGCAGTTAAAATCTCATCTATTTTAGTATCAGTTGCTAACTGTTTTTGCTCAACGCTGTCAAGTCTTTGAAAAATAAGTGTATTTTGAGATAAAAATTTTCTCATTTTCACAAAAGCTCTCATAATAGCAATATTGGCTTTTACAGCTATCTCGCTTTTTAGCACACCTGAAAGAGTTGCAATACCTTGTTCAGTAAAAACATAAGGACGTTTTCTTCTTCCTCCCCAATTTGAAGTCGCATTTTGCGACATCAAGTTTTGCCACTCATTATGGGTAAGTTGAAACATGAAATCATCAGGAAAACGCTCTATATTTCTTTTTACTTGTTCATTAAGCCTGCTCGTACTTACATTATACATTTGTGCCAAATCGCTATCTAACATAACTTGAACATTACGAATAATAAATATTTTTGATTCTATTGTATCTATTTTTACTATTTTATTACTCATAAGCTAAACCCAATTTTAGAAAGTTGCGTTATAATTTTTTAGTTTAACCCGGCTTCTTTATCCATCTGCAGTTTTGGTATAGCTGCACAGTCTGCCATTTTTTCTTCAAAACTGTTATTACCTGTTTTTGCCATATATTTTAATTTCCTTTATTCGTTTTCAAAATTTCTTTCGTTTTCGGTTTTCTCTTTCTTGCATTAGGCACAACTATCTTAAACGCTAACTATCTCCAAAAAACGACAATACACCATCCAATATCACCATCATTTTAACAGGCTCATCCAAAATTGCTTCAAAATTACTATTTTCCTTAACTTTCAGGTCAACGATATTAAAGTTGTTTTTGTCAAACAAAACTTCTGCATTTTCCAAAGAAAACCTATATCCGGTTTTTTCAGACTTTAATTCAACATGTTGTCCGTTTTTATTGCTTACCAGCGTACCCGATTTCCTGTTAAACCAGTAACCATCACCGTTGCTTTGAAAACTCGATTTGTTTAAATAAAGATGCGGCTTATCAAGATAGGGCTTCCCTGCTGTGGGGCAGAAAGTTGCGCAGTTTCCACACTCGTTACACCAGTCGGCAAGATGCAAAATTTGTTGTTTTTGAGAAATAACGAAATCATCTGCTTTATTGATGACTGTTTTCCCGTTGTTAACTTCTACTTTCCAAACGGGATAGGTACGCGGTGTGGTTTGATACGAATGAAAAGCCACATTGGGGCATACTGTTGTGCAAACGTTACAAACCTCATCGCAAAGCAAACAGCGCGAAGCCTCCTCAACGGCCTGCTCTTTGGTAAGGGTAGTTGTAACCTGATTAAAATTTTTCCGGTCAGTCAGCGGTGTTTCAACAACCTGCAGAGGTTTCGTTTTAACCGCCCTTTTTAAAGTATGATTTAACAAGGTAACGGGGGGTCTTTCGGGTTTACCAACCACAAGTTCCTCCAGCTTTGCTTTGGCAATCATTTCGTTGGCGGCTTTTCGACCATCACCAATGGCATTAATGGCCGTAGAAGCTCCACGAAGCGCATCGCCACCCACAAAAACGTTTTCCAATTGGGTTTGATAACTTCCCTGTTTTGTTTTAAGCAGTTTAGGGTTTGCAACATCAATGGCCAGGTCTTGCCCAACGGCAGGAATAACCGTATCAAATTCCATGTCAAACTCCGAGCCTGCCACAGGTTCAGGACGCGACCGTCCGCTGTCATCCTTTTCACCCGGTTTCATTTTAATGCAGGTTACCGATTTTACTTTTCCATGAAGCGTGTTTATTTTGATGGGCGAAACCAGCTCCATTATCTCCATTCCCTCTTCCATAACAGCGGTTATTTCCCCCTGATCAGCAGGCATTTCGTGGATACGGCGCCGGTATAAAATGGTAACTTTACCATCGTTGCCGGTAAGCCGGTAAGCCGTACGGGCTGCATCCATGGCTGTGTTGCCACCACCAATAATGGCTACCCTTTTTCCGAGGTTCACAGAATGGTTTTCCTTAACCTTAAACAGAAATTCCAACGGGTCAAAAACGCCATCGGCTTCGCAGCCCTCAATGGATAGTTTTCTGGATTTTTGTGCACCGGCAGCAAGATAAACAAATCTGCTATCAGCACGTAGCTGCTCAAATTTTTGTTTATCAACGGGCGCATTAAAGTGAACCTTAACACCAAGGTCTTCAATTCGTTGAATATCTATATCCACTGCCTCATCGGTAAGGCGGAACGAAGGAATGGCACCCGAAACCATGCCTCCGGGCCGGCTTTTGGCTTCGTAAATTTCCACCTCAAAGCCTGCCTGTGCCATAAACCATGCACACGACAATCCGGAAGGGCCGGCACCCACAATGGCAATCTTACCTTTTCCCCTTTGATGAAGCGCTGCATAGTTAAGATTGTGTTCCACGGCATATTCGGCAACAAACCGTTTGATTTCACGAATCAATAAGGGGCTGTCGTAGTTTATTCGTGTACACTTTGTGGTACACTGATGGTCGCATATCATTCCTGTGGTATTTGGAAACGGATTGGTACGCATAATCACCTCGAAAGCTTTGTCAAAATCGCCGTGAGCGGTATGATACATGTAATCAGGAATGTCCTGATTGGTGGGGCAGGTATCCACACACGGGGCATGGATACAATCGAACGCACCCAACGGCCTTGTTGTTTTAATGCTCGGCGTGTGCAAGGTTTCCTTTTTATATCTTTTGCTGTTTACCGTTTTTACAGCATAATTATTAAGGTTGGTTAACAACTGACCTGTTAAACTTTTACCGGGTTCAGCACTTTTTTTTGCAATGAAATCATGGGTGGAAACCGCTTCTGATTTCTCAAAAGCATTTCGCAACTCATCCAAATACTGATGAAGTCGTCCGTAACCACCCGGTTTTAAAATATCGGAACAAACGGTAACAGGCGACAGCCCACAGGCAACCAGGTCGGCTATGTTATAAGCATCGGCACCCCCTGAAAAGGAGATGTCAAGTTCGCCGTTAAAATGATTTTGAATTTTTGCCGCAAGGTTCACCGAAATAGGATGCAAAGCCCTCCCGCTCATGTACATCATCTCCTCCAAAGGTGCAAAAACATTTTTATTGTTTCTGCTTTCAAGCGTGTTGGTCAGCTTTAGCCCGAAAAAAACATCTTTTTCTTTTGCCGATTGCCTAAGGTTTGAAATGATTTTTACAGCTTCCGGAAATTTTAAATCGTGTTCAAAAGCAATGTCGGGAACCTCGGTGTTAAATCCTGAGTTTTTAAGAATAGTATGAAGGGTTTCCTTTCCAAGCAGCGTAGGGTTTAATTTAATGGTGGTATGCAATCCCTTTTCTTTAATAAGATAATGACCGATTTTCTCGATTTCATCGGGCGGACAACCATGCATGGTTGAAAGGGTAATATTGTCGGATAGAAGATGTGATATTTTAATGTTTTCTATTTCGGGATAGACAGGCTTTATTTCTTCGATTTTGGCATTTAGTTCCTGCGATGCGTCCTGCATCTTATTGAAAAACCACTGTACATTGGGTTTCATAATGCCTTGGTAGTCGTACCCCACACTCATGTTAAAAATAACACCCGGTTCTGTTTCGTCACGGCCCAATTCATGTTTTAAAATATGGATAATTATCCAGGCATTCAGGTATTGTTCAAACGACTGATGTATTTTCAGCTCCTGCGACCACTCACAATTGTATCCTTCGTCCTGCATATCGATACAGGGTTTCGAAACTTCCAGTTCATCAAGTGTTTGGACGGTTTTAAGCTCAATAAAACGTGCTCCCGTAAGCCAGGCGGCAATGATGTTTTGTGCCATTTGGGTATGAGGACCGGCAGCCACACCCAGCGGATTTTCAAGCAACTGCCCGAAACGCCTGATACGAAACGGATCGGTTATTTTTGGTTCAAAAAACAATTCCCGTGGAATGTTAAACAAAGTGTTTCTCTGTTTTAATTGTGCTAATACAATTTCGGTAAGCTCTTTTAATGGAATTATTTCAAATCTATCGGTCATGCTTGTTCGTTTTAAAAATAATCTACAAAAGTAATATAATATGGGGTTCAGAGTCAGTCAGTCAGATTACAAATCTGACTGATCTTCGGTGGGCGTCTCCACCACACAGGGCGATCCTGCCTATCGGCAGGCATGCCTTGACCCGAAAGGTTTTTCCAAACCACAAAAAAACCTCGTGAGCAAAGGCTACACGAGGTTTTTTACAGTGATTGTTTTTTAACTACACATCAAACTTAATTCCCTGTGCCAAAGGCAAATCGGTACTGTAGTTGATGGTGTTGGTTTGACGGCGCATGTAAATTTTCCATGCATCGGAACCCGATTCGCGTCCGCCACCGGTGTCTTTTTCACCTCCGAAGGCTCCGCCAATTTCGGCACCGGAAGTACCAAGGTTTACATTGGCAATACCACAATCGGAACCGGCGTAAGATAGGAATGTTTCGGCTTCGCGCATATCAAGCGTAAAGCAAGCCGAAGAAAGTCCCTGCGGAACATCGTTTTGAATTTCGATGGCATTGGTAATGTCACCTTTATATTTAATAAAGTAAACAATGGGGGCAAATGTTTCTTCCTGTACAATTTTGTAATGGTTTTCTGCTTCAGCAATACAAGGAACAACATAATTTCCCGATTCGTATCCTTCGCCATCAAGCACCTGGCCACCAAAGAGGATTTTTCCACCCTCTTCCTGTACTTTCTTAACAGCGTTTTGGAACAGCTCAACCGAATATTTATCAATCAATGGTCCAACCAAATAATCTTCGTCCAAAGGATTACCTATTTTGGCAACCACATTTTTATAAGCACCGATAAATTTATCGCGTACTTCATCGTAGATATCTTCGTGAATAATTACACGGCGGGTGGTTGTACAACGCTGTCCGGCAGTTCCAACGGTTCCAAAAACTGTTGACATAACGGCCATTTGAATATCGGCACTTGGCGCAATAATTACGGCATTGTTTCCACCAAGTTCGAGAATGGTTTTTCCAAGGCGTTTGCCTACAATTCCGCCAACACGTTTACCCACAGCTGTTGAGCCTGTTACCGACATTAGCGGGATACGTTTGTCGGCGAGGAAGTTATCACCCATTACCGATGACTTGGCAACAACAAGGTTGAATACGCCTTCAGGTACGTTGTTTTCTTTTAAAACATTGTTGATAATGCGTTGTGTGGCAATAGCGGTTAACGGTGTTTTTGAAGATGGTTTCCAAATTACAACATCACCGGCAATGGCAGCCAGGGCGGTATTCCAAGCCCAAACGGCAACGGGGAAGTTATAAGAGGTAACAATACCAACAATTCCCAAAGGATGATACTGTTCCGATAAACGGTGGTTAACACGCTCCGATTGCAGGTTTGTACCATTAATTAAACGTGACTGGCCGGTGGCAAAATCACAAATATCAATCATTTCCTGAACTTCGCCCAGGCCTTCCTGATAAATTTTACCCATCTCAAGGGTAACCAAAGCACCGAGTGCCTCTTTTTTCTCACGCAGGGCAAGTCCGATTTGACGAACAACTTCACCTCTTACGGGAGCAGGCACCTTACGCCATACTTTAAAAGCTTCCTGTGCTTTTTTAATCACTTTCTCGTAATCACCGAGGGTAGCATTTTTAACCTTGGCAATTTCTTTGCCGTCAATGGGCGATGAAGACGATGTAACAGCACCTTCGGTGTCGAACCACTGTGACCCGGTGGATACTCCTTTATTGATTTCTTCAATTCCTAACTCTTTTAAAATAGAGCTAATATCAGTTATCTTACTCATAATTAAATAGTTTTTACTGTTTTTGGGGTTATTTCAATATTTGGCGCAAATGTATAAAAAGCCTTTCTGTTTACCTACTTGTTTTTTCATAAAATTTTGAAACGGATAATTTATGTTAACGGTACTGTATCAACTCAATAAAGATGTACAGTATTCTTCCGCAAAAAAACTATCCAACGCAGGTAAAAACCGTTTACACACAAAAATATCGCATATTTTCACTCCCTACCCGACTGAATCATCCAGGCGGGCAGAACTGTTAGTATTGGGCTTGAGACGAACGCCCGTTCGTCTCGACCTTAATTTACGAAACCAAAATGACAACAACTTCAGCGCCCAATCCTATTAAAAAAATCCATAAAATGTTAAGCTTAAAATACCTTACCATGATAAAACTTCCCACTGCCCAGATAAACAGAGATGGTGATTTCAGGCTTGTCTCACCCAGACTCAGCAAAACCCAGGCCAGCATTCCGGTAAAAGCACCCATTACCCCTTTAACAGCACTTCGAATCCATTTGTTCGATTTAATTTTCTCATAAACTTCGGTAACTATCAGGGTGTAAAAAAAAGATGGAAAAAACATACCCAATGTGGCCACAATACTTCCGGTGATACCTGCCATTTTATACCCGATAAAAGTGGCAGTAATTAAAAACGGCCCGGGTGTTATCTGCCCAAATGCAATGCCATCGGCAAACTGTTGCATGGTTAACCAATGATGCGAAACAACCACCTCCTGCTGCAAAAGGGGCATAATGGTAAAGCCACTGCCAAAGGCCACCGAACCAATTTTAAACATGGAAAATATTAACTGTCCCTTTAAAGAGTGGTCAAATATACCTATCAGAAAAAAAGCAATAAAAATTAAGCCGGTTACAACAATGCCCGCCATTCTGTAGTTAAACTTTCCGGGTAATTTTTGAGCCGAAACAATCTTTTCAACAGCCTTTTGTTCATTGTCCTCATCAACGATAAATCTGTTAAGGATTAATTCGAGTACAATGGCAGCCACAATAATCAGCAATGCATTAACATGAAACAGCAATAGCAAAAATGAAATAGCGGCAATTACGGCAGCCTTTGAATTGTTAATGTAGCGCTGTCCAAAATCAAGAAAAACCTGCAACACAACCCCCACCACCATGGCTTCCAACGCAAAAAAGAGCGGTTTTACCCACTCCACAGCACCGTAGGTAAAATAGACCCACGACAAAAACAGCATAAGCAGATAAGAGGGCAGCAAAAAGAAAAAGGAGGCGAGTAACGCACCCCAAAACCCTTTCAACCTGTAAGAACAGTAAGTGCCCAGATTAAACATTACAGGACCCGGATAGAGCTGAACCATGGCAATGCCTTCGTCAACTTCACTACGTGAAAGCCACTTTTTGTTGATTACCGTTGCCTTTAACTGCTGCAAGATAGCCATCCCGTATGCTGTTACGCCAATCTTAAAAAAGGCTGCTATCAGCATTAAAAGAGACAATGTCCGATTATCTTTTGACTCTTCCATTAAAATAATTTTTCATCGCAAATGTACGATGAATATTGTTAGAAAATTTAACATAGCTGTAACTAATTATTGTATAATTTTATACTGTTAAAAAATAGCGTTATGAACGAACAACACGACAATTATATTCAGTTCCTCGGAGCAGCAGGAACAGTAACCGGATCCAAATATTTATTGGCTATCGATGGCTTTCATATGCTGATTGACAGCGGGTTATTCCAGGGTGTAAAACAACTACGTGAGCGTAACTGGAAAGATATTCCTTTTGACGCATCAAAGATAAACTGTGTTATTTTGACACATGGACACCTCGACCACACCGGATATTTACCACGGTTGGTAAAACAGGGGCTTCGTTGTCCGGTGTATTGTACCGAACCAACAGCTGATCTGACGGAGATTATTTTAAACGACAGTGCCAAGATTCAGGAAGAAGATGCCGAGCACGCCAACAAGCATGGCTATTCAAAACATGCACCGGCAGAACCGCTGTATAACTTAAAGGATGTTGAAAAAACATTGCCTTTGTTAACGCCTCAGCCTGCCGAAGAGTTTATCAGGCTGAACGATAATGTTCAGTTCCGTTTCAGAAAAAATGCACACATACCAGGTGCAGCTTTTATTGAGATGGACATAAAAGGAAAACGATTTGTTTTTTCGGGAGATATCGGACGACCGGGCGACAAAATGCTGGTTCATCGCGAAAAGCCGGAAAATGCCGATGTACTTTTCATTGAATCAACCTACGGCGACCGGTTACACCCTTCCGACAAAACTGCTGATGTAATTAAAAAGGTAATTGACCATGCTGTTTTTAACCACGGGCCACTCATTGTTTCCAGCTTTGCCGTTGACCGTGCTCAGGACTTTATGTACGAAATATGGA
>JALVAQ010000264.1 GCA_027011095.1 Bacteroidales bacterium | reverse complement strand
CTTAGGATAAAATGATGGAGGACGGTTTAGACATTGATCAACTTATTGAGGATTATGAATTTAATACGGTGCTCGACTATTTTTTAACCGAGAAAGGATTAAACTACTCAAAACTCCCGAAAGGCCTGCTGTTGTTTCATAAATATGACGACGAACCCAGGCTTGCACTGGAAGAGCACCTTTCCGAAGCAGCTCAATATGCTGTTAACAATCAAGGGAAAGCGACGGTTCATTTTACAGTTTCGCCCGAACATCAAAAATTATTTGAGCAGGCGGTTGCCACCAAAAAAGGAAAATTTGAAAAGCTGTTTAAGGTATCCATTGAAGTTAGCTATTCGCAACAAAAGCCATCTACCGACACCATTGCCGTCGATTTAAATAACGAGCCATTCAGAATGGACGATGGTACAATTCTGTTTCGTCCGGGTGGCCATGGTGCATTAATCGAAAACCTTAACGACCTTAAGGGGGAAATTGTTTTTGTTAAAAATATCGACAACATAGTGCCCGACCGGTTACGCGAACCCACTATAACCTATAAAAAGGTGATTGGTGGTGTTTTATTTGATATTCAGGCACAAACATTTGAGTACCTCGACATGCTGGAGGATGGAAATGTTGAAGATGATGTTTTAGAACAAATAAAAGAATATGCCAACAAAAAGCTCAACATATTTATTCCGGCGGCCTACGAAGGCTATGACAAGATGGAAAAGATCGACTTTTTGTTCAACACACTTAACCGCCCCATGCGCGTATGCGGGATGGTGAAAAACGAAGGAGAACCGGGTGGCGGACCCTTTTGGGTAAAAAACAGCAACGGAGAACTTTCGCTCCAAATTGTTGAGTCGTCCCAAATTGACTTTTCAATTCCCGAGCAAAAAGAGATTGTAAGCAGAGCTACCCACTTTAATCCTGTTGACCTGGTTTGCGGGGTGCGCGATTTTCATGGCAATCCTTTCGACCTTAAACAATTTGTTGACGCTTCAACCGGTTTTATTTCTAAAAAATCGAAAGACGGCCGCGATTTAAAAGCACAGGAGCTACCTGGATTGTGGAATGGAGCCATGGCCGACTGGATTACTGTTTTTGTGGAAGCACCTATTATTACTTTTAATCCGGTTAAAACCATCAATGATTTATTGCGGGAGCAGCATCAGTAAGCTTTTCCATCCTTAACCTAATAAATCAAAAACTCCAATAAACAAAACACAAATCTCAAACCTTTCTGCCGAACAGGCAGGCAATATCCAAAAACCAAACCTCAATACTCAAAGCAGTTGAGGTTAGTACGAGGGTTTACTAAAAAAGGTTAAGCTAACTTCGGCACCTTTGTCACGGTTAGCCACTTCAACTTTTCCGCTATGCGCATCCATAATAAGTTTAACAGCCGCAAGCGATAGTCCTTTACCCTCTTCGTGTGCCACATCGCCAATGCTGAATACCTGAAATAATTTTCCCATTACCTCATCTGAAAAACCCTTTCCTTCATCTTTTACAACAAACGAAACTTTGCCGTCGCCACTGTAAATGTCGATAGTAACAGGTGTGTTATCGGGTGAAAACCGGAAAGCATTTTCGATGATAAGCATAAGTGCTTTTCTGATTAACTCGGCTTCGGCCATAATTAACGGATTGGAGCTGTTTTTCCGAAAAACGATTCTTGAAGTATCCAGCTCCTCGTCAGCCAACTCGGCAATGGCCGATTCGGCAATATGATTCACCGAAACGGGAAGCAGATCCATCTTATAGTTGTTAACCTTTAAATTGGTAATGAGCAAGGCAAGGTCGGAAAACTTAACCAGTCGTTGCGAAACCTGTTTCAGGTAATTAAGATATTGCGCCTGTTCTTCCCCCATCTCAGTTTGGTTGAGCAAGTGAGTTAAACCGATTATTCCGCTTAAAGGTGTTTTTAACTCGTGGCTGATAATACTTAAAAATTCGCTTTTTGTGGTATCAAGTGCGTTGAGCAGTTTATTGGCTTCATTGAGTTCCTTGGTGCGCTCTTTTACCTTTTCTTCAAGCACATTATTTGCTTCAATCAGCTCCTTTTGTTGTTCGCGCAAAAGAATATGTGTATGCACCCTTGCCAACAACTCTTTTGCGTTGAAAGGTTTTGTAATATAATCCTGCCCTCCAATATCAAAGCCCTTTATAATACTGTCCATATCGGCTTTTGCCGTAAGAAAAATTACCGGAATATCGGCAGTGGCAGGATTTGCCTTTAATTTTTCGCAAACTTCATAGCCGTTCATTTCGGGCATCATAATATCCAGTAAAATAAGATGAAATTCCTGAACCAAAACCAGCGACAAAGCCTCCTGTCCCGATTGTGCCCAGGCAATCTGAAATTCCTCTTGCGACAGAATATTTCCCAATATTTGAATGTTTTTTGATACGTCGTCAACAATTAGAATCTTAAAATTACTATTTGGTTTCATGTGTATTTAATTTATTTTTATACAGGTTACATGCTCGTTTTATGGTTGTCTATTTTAATAAACAGCTCTTTAATAACCTGCATAAACAGTTTCATTTTTTCAATATCAAATCCGTCGGCAGCCTCCTTAAGCAATTCTGCTACCTCTAACAACTTAGTAAACGATTTTTTACGTGCAAAAGCAATTAAGTCGTCGCAACACAAAACAATATCTTTTATAACATGGCCGTTTTGCACCGTATCGCAGCGCCCCTTAAACAATCGGACAAAATCGGAGGCAGTCAACTCTTCCAACTCCTTATCACTAAAATCGAGGTTAAATATTGAAGGTTCTCCCTCTTCTTCTGCACTTATTTCCTGCTGACGCTGATAAATTGTTTTTTGCTTATTACCCTCACCTTCAAACACT
Organism: Bacteroidales bacterium; assembly: GCA_027011095.1. Classification (GTDB taxonomy): domain Bacteria; phylum Bacteroidota; class Bacteroidia; order Bacteroidales; family F082; genus B16-G9. The sequence continues at coordinate 22,575 of JALVAQ010000264.1, read as the reverse complement.
TTTATACCTGGAATAACAATTGTAAAAGTCGTTCCTTTATTGGGGACACTGTGCATGGTTATTGTTCCGTTCATAATTTCAATAAGTCGCTTGGTAATGCTGAGTCCCAATCCGCTCCCCTTATGTTTCATCTTGCTGTCGGTTTGCACAAAAGCTTCGAAAACCTGTGTCTGTTTATTTTTAGGAATACCCGAACCTGTATCGGAGATGGTTATTTTAAGATCGATCAGTTCATTTGTTTCGTTGGCAACATCCACATCAATATCAATATACCCCTCATCGGTAAATTTTACCGCGTTACCAATAAGATTAAACAATATTTGCCGCATGCGGGTATCGTCAAGAAAAATAAGTTTTGTTAGCGACGGATGTGTTTTCACCCTAAAATCAAGCCCTTTTTCTTTAACACTAAGGGCAAATATACGGGTAATATCACTTACTATCTTACTTAGTACAATGGGTTCAAAATGTAATTCTATTTTTCCGGCCTGAATTTTTGATAAATCGAGTATATCGTTTATAAGCGATAACAGATTTCTGCCACTGGAACGGATAGCCTGAACATATTGAAGCTGATTGTTACCCTGAACTTTTTGCATTAACAAATCGGTAAACCCGATAATGGCATTAAGCGGGGTTCTGATTTCGTGGCTTATGTTGGCCAAAAATTCACTTTTTGTTTTATATGCCTTTTCTATTTCAACTCTGGCTCGTTCCAGCTCCTTATTGTTACGTATCAACTCGCTGTTAATTTGTCTTAGAGCTGCCTCGTTTTCTTTTAGTTTGTTTTCGGCAATTTTACGTTTTGTGATATCTTCAACAATTCCTTCATAATATAAGGGTTTCCCAAATGCATCATGAACAATCCACATGCTTTCGTTTACAAACATTTTACTTCCATCGCTTCTGTCCCAGATATCTTCGCGGCCGGTAACAATTTTTTGTTTGTCAACCAACGAAAGAAGTTTCGTACGGTCGGGCTTTATTTTATTCAGGTTTATCTCTTTTATCTCATCCCATGTTGAACGTATCATAAGAAGCAGCGTTTTGTTGGCAAATAAAATTTTACCCTCTCTTGTTGTTCGATACATCCCGATGGTGGCATTTTCAACAATACTCATGTATTTTGAGCGACTTTCGGTAAGCTCGTCGTTTAATTTCGACAGCTCCTCTTTTTGCTTCGTAATTTTGGTGTTTTTGTACTGAAGCATGATGTTGTTTTTTCTGTTTTGCTTGTCTCTGGCTCGTAAAAACAGAAGTACTACCACCGCAATTAAAAATATAAAAACTGCTACAATTACGGTAAAATATTTGGTATAACGTTCCTTACGTAACAAAAGCTGGTTTTGGCTGTTTTTTAGTTTTAATACCTGGTTTTCTTTTTCTTTTTCACGTGTATTGTATTTAATTTGAAGGTTGTTGAGGGTTTTAGTGTTTTCATCATTAAATATCTTATCCTTTAAAGCGATGTATTTGTTAAGGTACAGATAGGCCGAATCAAGCTTTCGGATACTGTAATAACCCTCGGAGAGAAGGTGTAGCGATTCCAGCGCTTCGGAGTTTAATAAACTTTTACGAGCTACTTCATAGCCCTCTTTGGCGTAATCAATGGCTTTTTTATAGTTTTTTAAGGCAAGGTGTATTTTACCCAAATCAATTAACGAAATGGCAATACGCTTTCGGTCACCAATTTCATACTTTAGTTTCAACGCCTCATTTTGATACTCCATGGCTTCCCGGTATTTACCCATAAAGTAATAAGCCTCAGCGATGTTACTTAAAGTAATGGATCGCAGCTTTTTATGTGGCTTAAGCCTTTCGAGATTTTTAGCAGTAAAATAGTAATCGAGGGCTTTGTTGTAGTTACCTTTTTTAATATAAAGGTCGCCGATATGAAGCCTTAGATTTGCCTGGCTAAAGATATTATGTTTTTCCTCAAAATAACTCAAAGCATTTTCGTAATAGTTGAGTGCGACATCAATTTTTCCCCATTGCTCCATTACAACACCCATGGCGAGGTTAATATTTTCGATGCCTTGCTGATCGCCAAATTGAGTATAAATATCGCGTGCCTGTTGCAAATAACCAATGGAGCTTTCGTAATCGGACCACACTGAAACCGTAACTCCCAATCCCTTTAAAGTTTTGGCTATGCCGATTTTATTTTTATGATTTTTATATTCGGTAAGTGCTTTTTCGTAATACTCCTTAGCCAATTGGTACCGGCTCCAGTCGTAATAGTTCGCCGCTTTTTGATAATAAAAGTCTGCCAGCTTGTTTCCCTTTTTCTTATTTACAAGCTCTTCGACTACCGACAGCGCCGAATCGGCCTGTTGATAGCTGCATATCTCGTTGGAGTGAGCTGCATAGTTCATTGAAGCATCAATAAACTTATCCACCCAATGATGTTTTTCGGCCAGCTTCATTCCCAGTTTATCATACTTTAATGATTTTTCAGGCGTTTTGTCAAAGGTACTGGAAAGACTAAAGTAAAGTTTCGCTTTATCAACATCAGAAAGCAGGGTGTCGTTACTAATAACAGCGGTATCGGCATTAATTAAAGTTTGGGCTTGCGTATGACTTAACAGAAGGGGTATAAATAATACCCAGTACTGAGTGTTTACTAAAAAACATACTATTTTTTTTAAGCCGGCTTTCATTTTTTAATACTATCGACGCAATTGGTTTTAAAATAGTTTAACAACTCATCAATTTCCTTAATATCAAACTTTTTAATGCTTTTTTTCAACTGTCCGGAGAAAATGGCTGCCGCTTCAACACTATACAATTTAGCAAGGTTGTCGAGTGCAATGGAAAATGATAGAAAATTATTCATCAACTTGGTTTCGGAGGCTTTAATAAAGATTGGAATCACCTCATTTACCATAGTATTCTTAAATTCGTTGTCGGTTTTAAGTCTTTCGGCGCACCCCGACAGCCTTCCAAACAATTTATCGGCATTTATTTCAAAAATAAGTTTTTTAATGAACGCCTGTTGCTGTTCAAAATTTTTACCAACGACAATATGTTTGGGATTATGTATTAAGTCTTTCAGCGCACCCTCTTCCGAAACAACTACAATCCACAAATGGCCTCCACTCTCCGTTTGATTAATTACCCGGTAAGCATTGGCCACCGCCCCATCATCGGCACTGCATAAAACAATCAAATCGATTTCCGGCAGAACCTTTTTTACAGCATGCAGATTGCCTGCAAAAACATTTACATCGGCAACAGCATTTTGCAGCAACTCCGTTAATGCATAACATTCACCCGGCTCGTTGGTAAAAACCACTGCTTTAACATCGGCAATATCAGAAACTCTATTCTGTTGTTCGTTGCTATCCGAAGTTACAGCCTTGCCGGCTTTTGAAACGCCTTCAAATTTAATGGTAAAACAGCTTCCCACGTCCGGCTCACTCGTAACCGTTAACTTTCCGCCCATGGTTTCAACAATACGGCGTGTAATTGCCAGGCCTAAACCGGTTCCCTGATGTTCGTTTTCGGTATTGAGTTGAACAAAGGGTTCAAATATTTTTTCAATATCCGAAGGGGCAATTCCTGCGCCTGTGTCTTTAACTTTTATGCAAAAGTTAAACCTGGCAGCATTCGGCACCTCTTCAAAATTTACTTCAATATGAATTTCACCCGACTCGGTAAATTTTACGGCATTTCCAATCAAATTAAGCAAAACCTGACGTAACCGAAGCTCACTTAAAATTACATTGGACGGAAAATTATTTTGAACAGCATATTCAAAACGAATGCCTTTTTTTTCGGTATTGATTTTAAACATCTGGAACACTTCATCCACCACCCTAACCACATTAACCGGCTGATATTCTATTTTGAGCTTTCCTGACTCCACTTTTGACAAGTCAAGAATATCGGTGAGCAAAACCAGCAGGCTTTTGCTGCTTGATTGTATCAGCTTTAGTTTATCTTTTTTATCTGAATCGATTTCCTTTGACAGAAGCAGTTCGGTAAAACCAATCACACTGTTTAACGGTGTTCTAAACTCATGGCTCATGTTTGCAAGAAACTCCGACTTGGCCCGGCTACTCTTTTCGGCCTGCTGTTTGGCCACAAGCAAATCTTCGGAATACTTTTTCAATTCAATTTGTGCCTGTTCAATTTCACGATTTTTCTTTTCCAGCAGCTTACTTTTTTGATTACGAACCCTGACATAAAAGATTAAAAAAACCATTAGGACAAGTATTAACACAATACCCACAAACATTAATAAATTGGCGGTTTTTTGTTTTTTAAGTTCAAGTGTGTTTATTCGTTGTTGCTGATGCAATAGTACAATTTCGTTTTCCTTACTTTCCAAATCATACTTAATTTTCATTCGAATAACATTCTTTTGAATGGCAATATTGTTAATCGAATCCTGTAAACTGTTTGAAAGTTCGAGAAAATACAAAGCTTTTTGATAATCGTTACTTTTTTTATAGGTTTTCGACAGCCATCTGTACGTTTTTTCCGCCACCACTTTCGAACCGATTGAACGTGCAATATCCATGGCTTTTAACAAATATTGCTCGGCATCATTAAACTCATTCAAACGGAGCATTGTTTGGCCTGTCATTAAATAGGTATTAGCGAGGTAAAGTTTGTCACCTGTTTTTAAAAAAATGTTTTTTGAAATATTGTATTGTTTTAACGCCTTGTGATATAGCTTTTTATGATAGTATATATTGCCAATGTCATTGTGGCAAATTCCTATTCCCTTCTGCGAATTTATTTCGCGGTTTACGTCAAGCGACAAGTTGAAGTATTCAAAAGCCTTATTAAGGTTTCCCTTTGCCTGATAGGCACTGCCAATATTATTCAGGTTTATGGCAATACCCAGTTTATTATGGCGGTCGTACTCAAGCGACAAGCTTTTTTTAAACGATTGAAGCGCATCGTCGTATTTTTCAAGCGCCATGTAAACATTACCAATGCTGTTTATGGCCATTGCCTTAGTACGCTTATCATTCAGAGAATCAGCTATTTTAAAAGCGTTGATGTGATATTTCAAAGCATCCTGATAGTCATCTATTCGCCTGTAAACAACACCAATATTATTTAGTATAATCGATTTTAATTGAGGTTCACTGATTGAATCAACCATCGAAAGCGCCATCAAATGATATTTTAGAGCCATCTTAAAGTGGCCGCTTCTTCTTTTCCTCACACCTATTTCATCAAGTGCCTCCACAAACCTGACAAACTTTCCATTCTTACCTGCAAGTTCTTTGGATAACAACAAAAATTCCTTTCCCGATTTTTTATGAAACTTTTTCTGAACCCCTAAATCAAGTGCTACGGCTATTTTTAAAAAATTAATGGCCTTAACGGTATCAACCCCTGTTGTATCGGCTACATAATATAAGCTATCTAAATAGTTTTTATCCGTTCTGCTGCTGATGTTGGAAAAGAAACCGTTTTGGCCAATCCCTAATAATGTATCGGATGCCAATAAAAACAAAAACAAAAAGTTTATTTTAATCAAAAACCTCATTTAGCAACAATAGTTTATTAAAATCATACCCATCAGGAATAGGAGGCTAAGTTAAACAAAATAGAATATCATTTAAATTTATTTAATAAACACTTGACAATTGATAAATATCATTTATCTTTGCAAGTAATTACTTACTTACTATAAAGAAGATGAAAAACAACAATAATTATCGCATAGGGCTTGATGTTGGCTCGACAACGGCAAAAATTGTTATTGTTGAATCAACCGGAGAAAGGGTGATTTTTAGTAAATATGTACGTCATAATACTAAAATCACCGAAACGGTTCTCGAACTTTTTGGTGAAGCACAAGCCACCATAGGAAACAGCAGTTTTACCATTGCCATAACAGGCTCGGCAGGTTACGGCTTATGCGAAAAGCTGGATATCCCGTTTGTTCAGGAAGTTGTGGCGACCTCTGTATTGGTGAAACAGAAATATCCGGAAGTAAAAACACTAATTGACATTGGTGGTGAAGACTCGAAAATGATATTTTTTAGCGATAACCGGGCGCCCGACATACGGATGAACGGAAGTTGTGCCGGCGGTACCGGAGCATTTATCGATCAAATTGCCTCATTGCTCAACGTATCCGGTAACGAGCTAAACGAGCTGGCCAAACAACATACACGTATCTACCCCATCGCTTCAAGGTGTGGTGTTTTTGCCAAAACCGACATTCAAAACCTGTTAAGCCGTAAAATTCCCACTCCCGATATTGCCATTTCAACATTTCAGGCAGTGGTGGTTCAAACCCTCAACACCCTGGCACGCGGATTCGACATAAAATCAAAAGTAATGTTTATAGGCGGACCATTTAATTTTCTAAGTGAACTTAAAAGGCTGTTTATTGAAAATTTAAAACTGAAACAAAAGGATGTTGCCGAAACCGGTTACAGCCTCTATTTTCCGGCTTATGGAACCGCTCTGTCCACCGATGACAGCAGCACTTTATACAATGTTGACACATTAAAAAACAAAATTAAGAAAACAGCCAAAAACATCACCGTAAAAAACAGACTAAACCCGCTGTTTAAAGATAAAGAAGAGATGACCCGATGGACAGCCGGCAAAGATAAAATGAAAATAAACCGTATTGCGCTTAAGGATTACGATGACGACATCTGCTTTATGGGAATCGACTCAGGATCAACCACCAGCAAAATTGCCATTATTGGCCAAAACAACGAACTGCTGTTTAAATACTATGCCAACAATCAGGGTAACTCGGTAAAAGTAATTGAAAAAGGACTTGCACTTTTTGAACAGGAAAAAAAGAAACATCGTCCCGACAGGCCTTTAAAAATTATGCATGCCACTTCTACCGGTTATGGAGAAGATTTAATAAAAGCTGCTTTCGGCCTGCCCAAAGGCGTTGTTGAAACCATAGCACACTACACTGCTGCCCACTATCTTGACCCTGACGTATCATTTATTATGGACATCGGAGGGCAGGATATGAAAGCGGTGTTCATCGATAACGGAGTTATTAACCGCATTGAACTAAACGAAAGTTGTTCATCGGGATGTGGCTCCTTTATTCAAACTTTTGGAAACACGTTGGGCTTTACGGTAGGCGATTTTGCCACCAAAGCCATGAATGCCCTGAACCCTGCCGATCTCGGCACACGCTGTACCGTGTTTATGAATTCCAAAGTTAAACAGTCCTTGCGCGAAAACGCTTCTATCGAGGACATCTCAGCCGGACTGGCCATTTCAGTTATAAAAAATGCATTGTACAAAGTACTTAAGCTTCGCGATGTTGAAGAATTGGGAGAACACATTGTTGTGCAGGGTGGCACTTTTAAAAACCCTGCTGTTCATCGTGCCCTCGAGGTTTTAACAAAAAAGAAGGTGATGTGCACCGATATGCCCGAAATGATGGGCGCTTACGGAGCCGCATTGCTATCGTTAAGTGAATACAACAAAGCCATTTCCACAGGCAACGGTCAAAATGCAATTGATGAGATTAAAACCATTAACGGCGTTAGCAATTACAGCACCAAAACATTACATTGCAAAGGATGTGTAAACAATTGCAGCATCACAAGGTTTACCTTCGACAATAAAAACATTTTTTACTCAGGCAATAAATGTGAATCCATCTTTTCAAATTCCGGCGAAAAGCAAAAAGAAGGTTTCAATATGCTCGATTACAAATATCATTTACTATTCGACAGGCCGCTTACAAATCAAACCGACAGCAAAAAACCAACGTTAAAAATCGGCATTCCCCGCGTGCTGAATATGTACGAAAACTACCCGTTTTGGAACAAGCTGTTAACGGCTCTTAACTTTGAAGTGGTTTTATCGGACGACTCAAACGAAAAGCTGTACGAAAACGGACAAGGCACCATCATGTCGGACAACGTCTGTTTTCCGGCCAAGTTGGTACACGGGCATATTTTGTCGCTGGCCGAAAAAAAGGTTGACCGGATTTTATATCCCATGGAGTTTTTTCAAAAAAACGAGTTCAAGCAAGCCGACAACTCCTATATGTGTCCCATTGTAAGTGGTTATGCCGATGTTATACGCAACAGTATCGACCCCTTAAAAAAATATGGTATTCCGGTTGACAGCCCTGTTATTAACTACAACGACGAAAAACTGCTATTGGATGCCTGTTACGACCTGGTGAAACCACTGGGTATCAAAAAGAAACAACTTACCAGGGCATTTGCGCTTGCACTTCAGGAACAATCGGCTTTTAAAACCGCCATTCGTAAAAAAGGGGACGAACTGATTAAAAAAACAAAAGAGGGCAAAAATAACAGTATAAGTGTGGTTTTAGTGGGCAGACCCTATCACAGCGACCCGTTGATTAACCATAAAATTCCAGCTATTTTAACCAATTTGGGAGTTGATGTTTTAACCGAAGATGCTGTCCCCCTCGCAAAAAAATCAGATTTTAGTAATTTGCAGGTTATCAGTCAGTGGTCGTATCCAAACAGGGTTTACAATGCAGCCCAATGGGTTGCCGAACAAGGAGAAGCATTTCAGTTTATCCAGTTAAACTCGTTTGGATGCGGCCCTGACGCCATATCGGTTGACGAAGCAGCCGAAATACTTCGAACGGGAAATAAAATACATACGGTAATAAAAATTGACGACATCAACAGCATGGGTTCGGTAAAACTCAGGTTACGTTCCATGCTCGAGTCGTTAAAAATCAGAGAAGTTAAAAAAAGTGTCTCTCTGTCGGAAAGAGCCAACACACCGGCATTTACCAAAAACGATGTTGGCAGAGTAATACTCGGCCCTCATTTTTCCGATTTTTACTCACCGTTTTTACCTGCTATTTTCGAGCTTGCCGGGTACCGCTATGTTAACCTGCCCCCTGCATCCAGGGCTTCGGTTGAATACGGGTTAAAATATTCAAACAACGAAATATGCTATCCCGCAACCATAGTGGTAGGCGATGTGGTGCATGCACTCAAAAGCGGCAAATACGACCGAAAAAAAGTAGCTGTAGGTATTACGCAAACCGGTGGACAATGCCGCGCCACCTCCTACCTCTCGTTAATCAAAAAAGGCATGATTGCAGCAGGATTTTCCGACATACCGGTAGTGGCCATAGGTACCAGCGGAAAAACACTAAACCCTCAACCCGGATTTAACCTAAACTGGAAAAAATTGCTACCCATAACCCTGGCAGGCACGCTGTTTGCCGATGCCATGGCAAACCTTTTTTACGCTACGGTAGTAAGGGAAACGAAAAAAGGAAGCGCCAAAAAACTAATGGACGAATATTATGCCCAAGCATACAAGCTTATTGCAAAAGCCGATGTTAAAGGCGTGTATGCACTTTTAAAAGAGGCTGTTAGCAATTTCAACCTTTTGGATGTTGACTACAAGCCAAGGCCTAAAATAGGCATCGTGGGCGAAATATACATTAAATACAACTCCTTTGGCAACAACAACGTGGTTAACTGGCTGATAGAACAGGGCGTTGAAGTAAAGGTTCCCCCGCTGATGGACTTCTTTATTCAGGATTTTATCAACATCAAAATCAATAAAAAGATGCATCTGCGCCAGTCATCGGTTAGCGACTATTTGTTATGGTTTTTAGAAAAATATGCCTTACGATACATTCACAAAACCGATTTAATAATGAGGTCGTTCCGGTTTTATCAACCGCAACACTCCATTGCAGCCATGAGTAAAAAAGCGGAGCAGATTATTTCGTTGGCCAATCAGTTTGGCGAAGGGTGGCTCATTCCGGCTGAGATGGCAACCTTTGCCGACGACGGTGTAAATCAGGTTGTCAGCCTCCAACCCTTTGGGTGTATTGCCAACCACATAGTATCAAAAGGTATTGAAAAGAAAGTGAAAGAGTTGTATCCCGACTTGAGTCTGCTATTTCTGGATTTCGACAACGACATCAGTGAAGTAAATATCATTAACAGATTACAGTTTATAATTATGGCCGCCAAAGAAAAAATGGAAAAGGAAAAAGTATCCGCCTTGACCTTTTAATTGAAGATGGTATAAAAAAACCTGTCCGGTTAAATAATTGATATTATCACTTTAAAACGAACGCATTGAGGTTACTAAAAGTCTGGAATGAAAAAGATAAACTTAAATAGCACACCGAAAAGCTTGCGCAAAAGAAGAAGTCATAAATACATAAAGTTTTTTCCTTTTTATGTTCTTTCGGCTATTCCATTGTCAACGTTATACCTTCTTTCAGATTTTTCATACATCATTTTATATTATTTAATAAGGTACCGTAGAAAGGTTGTACGTACTAATCTAAAAAACTCTTTTCCTGATAAAAAAGAAACAGAGATAGTTGATATAGAAAAAAAGTTTTATAAGCATTTTTGCGATGTGGCTGTAGAATCAGTAAAAGCATTAACCATTAGCAACAAGCAGATTAACAAACGGCTTCGCATAAAAAACAGAGAACTTATTGAAGGGCTGTTCAGACAGAAGAAAAATATAATTTTATATGCTGCACACTATGGAAATTGGGAATGGTTAAGTTTTTTACCACTGTATATCCCTTATCAATCGCTGACATTTTATCAAAAACTATCAAATGATTATTTTGATGAATTGATGCAGATTATTAGAAGCAGGCATGGAGCCTGGTGTGTTGAATCTCATCAGGGGTATAAAACCTTGGTTAGGTTAAAAAATGAGAATATAGTAACTCTTGCCGGCATAATTGGCGATCAGAGTCCCGGCAAACAATCATCTAAGCATTGGGTGAACTTTTTAAATCAACAAACCGCATTTTTAGTCGGGGCTGATAGAATTGCAAAGAAATTAAATCAAACGGTTGTTTATGTTTCGTTTCAAAAGTTAAAAAGGGGGGTATATGAAATTGCGTTTGAATCATTTGGCGATGAACATAATAAAAGTGAAGATATAATAGATAAATATGCAGCTGCTTTGGAGCGCTCAATTATTAATACGCCCGAGCTGTGGTTATGGAGTCACAGGCGTTGGAAATTAACCAGGCCCTACAATATTACATAATTAATTCTCAAGGTGTAAATATGACACCACACATAAAATACAATTAGATAATAAATATATATAATGAAAGATACATGGGAAAGTAATAAATTCAAGTCAATAGCCGGGCTTCAGGAAAATGTAGATAATGAACTGATTAACCAGTTAAATTTTAATGAATACGATGATGTCCTTGATGCCGGGTGTGGCGTTGGAAACTTAACATTTAAGGTTGCAGAACTTGTTAAAAAAGGCACTGTTTTAGGAATTGACAGCTCCCCCTCAATGATTGAGCAGTGTAATAAAGAATTGAAAATGCAAAACGCTCAGCATGTTCATTTTATGGTAAAAAGTATCTCTGATATAAACTTTACAAATCAATTTAACGTGGTATTTTCAAATTCGGTTTTTCATTGGATTAAAGACCCCAAAAAAGCTTTGGATTTATTGTTCTGTAGTTTAAAACCCGGAGGACAAATTGGGATTCAGTTCCCGCTGTTAAATTCCCGGCATCCGATGATGATGCTTTTTACAAAAGTAGTAAGCAGGTTAAAGCTTGAAGAAGAGTTTCGGGATTGGGAATTTCCATGGTATGTACCAACTGTTGATGCTTTTAAAAACCTGTTAAAACAATATGATTTTAAAGAAACTAAGGTGTATAAAAAAGCATCAGAATATAACTATGGTAAAAGCAGTAATCTTTATAATTCGTTTGATTCAGCAGCACTAAAAATATTAACTTCCATATTGCCGGAAGAGAAAAAAGAGCTATTCAAGGCAGAAATAAAAAAAGAAGTAGAGATCATTAAAGAGTCGAACAAGCATATTATTAACTTTGACAGGATTTATGCGTTTGGTTATAATAAAAGACAGAAGTAAAAAGTAAAACAATGAAAGTATTAGCAATATATGGTAGTCCTCGCAAAGAGGGCAACACAGCACAAATGATGGATTCGGCATTGTCGGCTTTTCCGGCAGAAGCAGAAATTCGCAAACTCTATTTAGGGGAACTGAATTTTTCGGCCTGCGGTCCATGCCGCGAGTGCAAAATAGTTGGCAACTGCGTTATTGACGACGACATGCAACAGGTTTACAGAGATATGCTTTGGGCTGAAATAATATTTTTTGGTTCGCCGGCACAGTTTTCGGATGTTAGTGCCGATATAAAAAAACTTATGGAGCGCACCTGGTGGATGAAAGGAGCCTTACGGAATAAAATTGGAGGTTACGTAATTTCGGGAAGGCGCTATATGGAAAGTGCTCAAAACACACTACATGCATTTATGCTCCGGCACCGGATGATTTTAGGAGGAAGCGGAGCACTGGGGTTCACCTTTTCAGAAATGGGTACGCTGGACAACGACCCGTTGGCACTTCGCGACGCCTATTATACCGGAGTACGACTGGTTGAACTGCATGAGCTGATTTATGGGAAACAGAATTAGATTTTCCTCTTTTCCTTTTCAACAAACAGCCGCTCAATAATCAGCCCCTGAACCAACGAAGCCAGTAACATGACCAGCGTAAGCACAACAATGTATTTTACCGAAAAGTAGAGTGCCAACACAGGCATCCATTGCAACTTAATTCCACGGTTGTATAAAAACACTGCAATCAATCCATGCTTAACGCCCTTATCAATCATCTCCTTTAAAACCGGAAACCACATATAAATGGCTCCAACCGACAAAATGCCCGTTACCACTGCAATGGCCCAGCCTTTTAACCCCGAACCTTTGCCCATATATTTTATCAGAAGCTGCGTTTTTAAAAACAGATTTATCAACACCATTATCGCAAACACCAGCACCAATACGGGTAAAATAGTTGTTAACAGATGAAGTAAAAAGTACCATACAGACATTCCCTTTTCAGAATCAAAAACCAGCGCCGATATTAGTAACAGTACTGAAATTGCAAGAAATATCCATGGCCCTTTAGACACATTTTCTTTCTGCTTCTGTCCGTGCTTTTGTTTTTCAGTATTGCTTTTCATAACACCTCCAAAATAAGAACCGTGGCAAAGGCCACCAATATGGAAAGTACAAAGGCGCTAATGTTTCGTACAATGGCAAACTTTTTTCCCATAAACTGAATCTCGGCAGGAAGCTGAACCACCCCCACGGTTACCCACGAAACCAGGAAAGCTGTAACTGCCATAAGGCTGACACCCTGTTTGAGCAAATCACCCGAAATTAAATAGCTGGTTACCGGATTTCCGGCCACAATGCCACCAAAAAATGCACCTGTTACCGGGTCGAGCGGACTACCGGTAAACAATGTTTTAAAATAAGAGGGGGGCACATAAATGTTAAACAGGCTTATTAAAATTAATATCCCCGTAATAACGGGCAGCGCCTTTCCAAACATTCGGGCTGATTTAATAATGGATTCTTTAAGGGTCATGGGTTCATTTCTTTTTAATTACAACAAAACAATAAAATGGCAACGCAGCCGGTCTTATTTCAACTTTTCTTTAAGCTCATCAATATTATTAAGGTTCTCAACCGATTTCATCGAATTAAACAAAACCTGCTTATCGTATTTGGTAAGATGCCAGCTCAACGGAACATGCTTATCGCTGCCGCCAAAGGCAAATGTCATCATTTCAAATTTACCGGGAAACACTTTTTTTAACGAGTTAACTACTGGTAAATAGTTGTCTTCCTGAATGTTTACCCAGTCGGTAAAAACGCTTCCCAGCGGACGCAACATGCTTTTTATGGGACTTGAGATGTAATGATAATCGGTTTTTGTTTTTTCATCTAACCTGATTAATATTACTCCGGAGGTATTTTCTTCAATCCAATCTTTAAATTCCACTAAAAACAGATAGGCTGTTATAAGTCCGAAGTTATCATTCAACCCGGCATCGATAATATAAATTTTAGGAGTTCCAGGCAGCTCCACATCGGGACTGACATATGGAAAAGTTGCGTTCATTCTGATGGCGGTAAGATACCGCAAGCTATCGGGTTGAAAACCCGCATAATTATGTCGCAACTCGATGTTTTTTATTTGCAACCCCTTGGGCGATTTTGTCAGATATGAAACCCCCACCGATGAAATATACAGTCGCGACCCAACATTTTCGATAGCCGGAGTTAAAATCATCATGGGAATGGTTGCATTTTGCACCGGCTTCCGATATTTAAAAAGCGGCTTGTCCAATAAATTACCAAGATTCCGGTTTAACGTTTGTTCAAAAATATATGCCCGATCTTTAAAATAGGATTTATTGTTGTACCGAAAACTTTGCAGCCTGAAAAACCAGTCGCTCATTGAAAAGGTGTAAAAAATGGGATTTAATATATCTTTTGAAAGCCTGTTGGTTTTTTCCGTTGAAAAAACCGGCTGTTCCCTGCCTTGGGCAAATCGTAAATAATTCTCGCGCAAATAGGCGGCACCAAGCATTCCGCCTGACGCTCCGGTGATAAGGCTGGTACTGCGCAACAGCCTGCCATTTAGCACACTATCGGCATAGCCCAACGCGTAATAGGTCCAAACGGCCATTTTAAGCCCGCCACCACTCGCACACACTATTACCATTTTCGGCTTTGAATCTGCTGAATCGGGAGAAGAATTTTTTAATCTCCATTTTGTAAGTATTTGAACGGTATTAAGCGAATCGTGATGATAATCTCCATGAGCAAATACATCGATTGGCTTTTTAACCGAATAGTCCATGCCATAGGCAGAGTTGTTGTATTTCATCATGTTAAAAGGAGAAAAGTAGCCAAACAGAAAAAGCAGGGTAAAAATAACAACAACCGTCCACTTTCCAAACACAATATAAAACAGGCTTGTAAGCAATAACAAAACCGTTAAAATAATCATAAAACTCGCTCCGGCAGGCAGAATAAGCTGCGGCACATCCTTAATCAATCCTCTTATAATTACTAATATAAGCACAAACATTACATACGAAAAGGCATTTATATGTTGATACTGGAAAACCCGTTTAAACTGCGCTTTCGTAAAGTGAGTGTATTTTCCCGTTGGCCGCACCTTAAAAAAGGAAAACAAATACCAATTCACTTTGTCTTCTTTTTCTCCACCAATGGGTGACTCACTTATTTTGTTGGCTGCGTCTTTTTCAGTTAAATATTTTAGCAGCCGAGGATTTAATTTACCACTGATTTTTATCTTTTCTCTTATTATGCCAATAAATTTTGGCACTACTCTTACAACAAGATAGAAAAAACCAAAGGAGAGGTAAATAAACACCACCACTCCCAATAAAAAGGCCGATAAATTAACAACAATGGCTCCGGACGATTGTAGTTCATACCGGTTTTGGTGAACGGCACTTACAATGAGAAAAAGAATAAGGTAAGCCAAAGGAATGGCCGAATTATTTAATGCATACCGATAGAAAGGTTTTGAAAACCGAACGATAAACGGGTGTCGGTGCGCCATAACCACATAGGAAGCAATGTGAAAAGCCATAATAAAACTACCGGTTGCAAGGCCGGTAAACAAAAAGGCAACGGCATTTACGCTACCCATGTATTCAGGAGTAAGAAAAAGCGTTTGAATGCCAAACTTTTCGCCCATGGCACCCGTAATAAATAAAAAAGGTAACAACCACGAAAGTAAAATCAGCCTGTTGTATTTTAAATATTCCAGCAATAGCCGTATCGGAAAAAAAGTTCCCAAACCTTTTAATACATTAATCTTATGTTCAGGTTCGGATTTCATACAAAAGCTTTTAATTGCTATGGGGAATACTCTGTTTCAAACTATTCAACAACCCCGCAAACTTGTTACCATACCGTCAATTCAACATCAAAACAACGTAAAGACTACCTCTTGGACAGCACCTTAAGTATAATGGTTTTCATCTGGTTACAAAAACTATCGTGGTCAAAATTTTCGGTATTCAATATCATTTCTATGTTTAAGGTTACCGGAATCCCCATGTAAAGGCGCGCCAGGTTTTCAACATCAATGGTGTCGTCCCAAATACCTTCGGTAATGCCATCCAGCACAATTTTAGTAAAATACTGCTTTTGCGATTTGTATATGGCATCCATGGTATGTTTCAACCCTTCATCGTTTTGATAGGATGCTTCGGTAAATAAAAGGAGCGTAATACCTTTTTTATGATAAAGATAATTGAGCGTAAACGTAATATACTCGTCAAGTCGCAGCTGAGGCGACTTAGCCTCTTCGGCAATTTTTTTTAACCGGCTAACCATTTCAACATTCACGTCTGAAATAATATCCTCAATCATTGCCTTTTTAGAGGGATAATGACGGAACAAAGCCCCTTCGCTCACCCCCACCTTTTGAGCAAGATAACGTGTTGAAAGCTTGTGCATTCCTTCGGAGAAAACAATGTTCAAAATACTCTCTTTAATCTCCTCCCGTCTTTCATCACCCGATTTACGTACTCTTTTATCTGCCATAATTTGCTAAATTAATGCTATTTCCTTAAAATTTTTGTTATTAACGAATAAATCTGCAGGCAAACCTTGTTGTTGGGTGGATTACCCTTTTCAAGATTTAACTCAATGTTTAGTGTTGTAGGGATACCCATATAAAATTCCGACAGTTTTTCGGGAGAAATAGCGGAATCCCAAATACCTTTTACCATTCCGTCGGTAACAATTTTGCAAAAGTACTTTTTTTGCAGATGAAAAATATGGGAAAGCGTATTTAACAACTGCTTATCATCGTTGTATGAAGCCAGCGAAAACAGCAAAATGTTTATTCCCCGATGGCCGGTTAAATAACTATAGTGGTTACAGATAAACATTTTAAGTCGTTTATCAGGAGGCCGGTTGCTTAAGGCTATTTTTTGCAGCTGCGTAAGCATATCATTTTCAACATCATGGGCAATACTTTGAAAAATATCGTTTTTCGACTTAAAATAATGGTACAACGTTCCCTCGCTAAGGCCGGCATGTTGAGCAAGGTTTTTGGTTGACAACCTCCCGATACCATCGGTAACAATAATATCAAAAAGAGCTTCTTTTATCTCTTCTTTGCGTATTGCTGATACTTTACCGCCCATGTTACATTTATGTTAAAACATTAAAACTCAAAATTCTCCCAAAAGTGGCCACATTCTGAAATACGCGGAGCACGCCTGATTGCCGAACGGCAGTACCCATTCGGCAATCAAACTACTACTCACAGCGCGTAATACATTAAGCCCTATTTAGAATTCAGGCTGTCAACAACCATTTTCATGGCGTTTGTCGAGGTGCTTATTACTGTGGTTCCTTTTACAAACCTGGCCAACACAATGGCTTCCAGTATTTCCTCGGAGCTTATTCCTTTGCGAAGTGCAACTTTTGTGTAGGTGTCAATGCAATTTTCAACTCCCAAAGCAGCACTTATGGCGAGGCTCATTAACAGTTTGTATTTTGGAGGTATTTTATCTCCCGACATGGCAAACTGTTTGTTTGCAGCATGTTCGTAAACTACTTTTTCGTTAAGTTTGGCAAGGCTTTCCATGGTTACGGGTGTTTCGCCCAGCTCTTCTGCCATTAATTTTAACATCTGATCAATGTTCGGTTTTTTCTGTTCCATTTTTTTATTTTTTAAACGTTATTTCATAACTCCATTCAGGTAATCCAATTGAGCATACTGAATCAGGAGTTCTTTTTTAATATTTAATATTGAAGTCTCTATTTTGGTAACATTAAGTTGGGCATCGTTAAGTTCGATATTGGTAATTACGCCGTTTTTATAGCCTGTTTTAGCTATTTCGTAAGCTTTTTTTCCAACATCAAGATTTGTTTTTTCGGCCTCCATTTTTGTTTTTAAGGCATTGATGTTTTCGATGGCTTTTTCGTATTCGAAACGGAGTTTTAATTTCATTCCGTCCTTGTAATCGTTAAGCTTTTCGGAGTTAGCCTTAACTTCATCAACCTTTCCTTTGGTGAGGTTACCATCAAACAAATTGATTTTTACGC
This sequence comes from Bacteroidales bacterium, assembly GCA_027011095.1. Taxonomy (GTDB): domain Bacteria; phylum Bacteroidota; class Bacteroidia; order Bacteroidales; family F082; genus B16-G9. The sequence goes on along the minus strand of JALVAQ010000264.1, from coordinate 4,675 downwards.
CAATACCCATGGCATAGCCATTTCGCCACGAATCATCAAACGGCGGGAAATCTCTTCCATGATAAATATGGTAATTGCCAAAAGCAAACACCACAGGAAGGTTGGCTGCACGCTCCATCTTCTCTTTTTTACCAAGTAATTTTATCATGCTTTCGAGCGACTGAACTTTGTAATTGTTTGTTTGTATGGCAGCAAGGCCTGTTTGTCCGGCCAGCCCCGAAGCATTATAAATATCGTTAATTGAGCCGGTAAAAGTTACACTGTCGTTTTCAGGAATTACAATCAGGTTTTTAAGTGCTGTTTCAACCACAGCTTTTTTTCCTTCCAGCTCAATAATTTTACTGTTAAAATCGGCAATCTTACTTTTGAAGTTCAGCACATCAAACTCCGACCTCACGCCCTCCTGGTAGGCTTCTTGTGCCAAATCCAGGTGCTTGTTAAATTGCTGTAAAGCAAGTTTATAAACCTTAATAACCTCGGTTATGGTAATGTAATTATAGTATGCTGTTTTAACTTTTTGTACCAAACCCGCCTTGGTTTCATTGAGGTTTTTGTTGTAAAACTCATCAAGGTCGTTGGTTGATGCAACCGCATTTTTTCTTTTGTTTCCGGCGTAAATCGGATAAATCAGGTTGAAATCGAATGTTAACACATCGCGGTCGAGGTTGGGATAGGGAGCCATGGGATGCATGGTAATTTCATCACCGGTAGGTGTTCCATTGTTCATTACCGGCACATTTACACCTGCCAGCGGATACATCCCCGGCAGGTTGTTAGTATAAAAATATTTCGACAAAATAGATGCCTTGGGATAAAACGATGACTTGGCCTGTGTGTTTTTTGCTTTGGCCACTTTAACCTGACTTTCACCCGCATTTACAGCCGGATTATTGGCCAGTGCCATGTTAATGGCATCTTGTAACGACAGCTTTTTTTGTGCCTTCGTCCCGGTACTTACAAGCACCGCCAAAACAAATATGATTAATGCTGTTTTTTTCATGATTTATTTTCCTCCATTTGAGATTTAGCATTTTCTTTTATTAATTTTTTCCTGCGGTAAATTCGCTCTATCTGGCCAACGCCAATTGACAAGGCAGACAGTATCAAAAACGCACCAATGTACATCCATAAAATGTTAAGATGATGATATACCGAAGTGAGGGGTTGATGATGGTTGAATACCGGATAAAGTGCCTGCAAATAATGCCTTAACGGAAAAGCGTTGCCTATTTTATTGGGTATGGCTGCCATTTGTTCGATGGGAACAAGGTAACCCGAATACATAAATGCCGGCATTACAATTAAGGTTATCAGCCCTGCTAATACCGCCCCGTTTTTTATGTTAAGTGCTAAAAAATACGAGAGGCTCTCCATGGCCAATACCAAAAGAGAAATTATAAAGCTCACCTCCCACATAGTATGATGGTCGAAAGGCACTTTAAACAGGTACATGGTTGCAAAAAAAGCAGTTGAGATAGCTGTTGAAACTATTATCCAGCTAATGATAAACGGCGGAATAAGTGCTTTTAACGGCAACTGACGCGGCAGCCTGATATAAGGTGCTTTTTGCCTGATAATTTTAAGGTTGGCCATTAGCGCAAACAGTACAATAAGCATGGATACAATTTGCATGGCCAGCCCCATAAATGCCGGCAACATCGACGATTCCATGGATAACCCGGGAGAATAAAACACCCTTTCGTTTACCTTTAAAAGCGGCGTTTTAGGGTGACGCGTGTTGGGCATCGACCCCAACTCTTCAACCCGCATCCGCATACCCATTTGTATGTTCAGGGTCATAATAATTTTGTTAAGCATCATTAACGAAATTTTTGGCACAATGGGGTTTGCCGTACCGTTTAAAACCGTTAACAACGACACGCTGCGTTTGTTAAGAACATCCTTATAGGCATGGCCGGGAATAACCACCCCCACATCAATGGAGCCATCGTCAACAAGATGCTGCAAATTAAGATAATCGTATGCCTGATTGGTAACATCAAAGTACTGCGACTTTTTTATATTGTAAATAATCGAACGGCTCAATGGCGACTGATCCTGATCAACAATACCAACCCTGATTTTAGTAGGAGCACTTTTGTAGTACATACCCGCCATCATGCTAAAGAACAGGATGAGCGCCAATGTTATCAGCACTATTCTTAGTATAATGGTTAATATTAATTTAATGGGTTTCATGGCTTTCTACTTTTTGTTTTCCGGTTTCAAAGTCAGATAAACTGATATACCGGGTTTGCATTTAAGCTGATTGGTAAGTATCAGCATTTTTACATCAAAAGTCCTTACATCCCTTTGGTCGCGAAGCGTGGTGGGTGTATGCGTGGCAAAATTTGCCATGGGAAGTATTTGAATTACTTTGGCTTTGAGTGTTAAATCTTTACTGTTGGTTTGTAGCTCGAACGTATCGCCCAGATTAATCTGCCCCAGATAGGTTTCGGGAATGCCAAATCTTGCCCAGGTACCTTTGGGATCGGTTTCAATAACAACGGGCATTCCGGGAGGCATCATTTGATTGGGTTCCAAAACTTTTACATTTACAATACCATCCATGGGTGCCCTTATAGTCATATCATCAATATTGATATCAAGGGCTTTAATATTGGCTTTTAACATGTCGAAACCCGTATTAATCTCGTCCAGTTTTTGTTGCGGTACAGCGCCTGCTTCATACAGTTTTTCCACTCTTCTTTTATTTACGCGTACATTGTTTATTTTGGCCAGCAAAGCCTCGCGTTTAGCCTTTAAAACGCGCGCATCCAAGGTGGCAACGGTGTCGCCCTCTTTCAGGGTATCCCCCTCATCCACAAATATTTTTTCAATTCGTCCGGGTATTCGCGTGGTAACATTTACCTGTGTGTTTTCGATATATCCCTGAAATTCATTATCCTTTACTCTGCTGTTACTGTCCTCTTTACAGGAAGTTGTAAAAACGGCCATAAGAAGAGCAGAAAACAGGAACATTGCTATACGTTTCATATTAATTGATTTTTTGTTCATTACTAATTTTATTTATTGTGCTATTAAAACAGGTATTTTGTTTAAGTTTATCAAATGCTCAGGAAACGAGCCGACAAATACTTTTTGCAGGATGTTTTGCGAGTGCATGCCACAAACCACCAAATCGGTACTACCCGAAAACTCGTTATCGAAAACCGAAATTATATTTTCATCGGAGTGCTGTTTTTTAATTTTTGCACGGGTATGTTTCGATAGGTAATTTTCAAGTTTTTGCAACAACTCATCGCCCTCCGAGCGACTTTTATGGCTGATAAGAATGGTTATTTCGTACTCCTTATTCCATGTTAACTTTGCAAATTCCTGAGCTGCCCTAATGGAAGGGTTGCTACCGTCAAATGCAACAAGTACCTTTTTAACCGGTTTAAACACCTCCGGAACAATTAAAAGAGGTGTTCGGGTATGATGCATGATTTTTGAAACTGTTTTTTCAGGTGATTTAGAAGTTTCAAAATGAAAAAAGTTTCGCATACCGGTAACAATAAGGTCAGCATACTTACCTGCTTCCTCAATAACAAAGTCAGGGCGACCCACCATCAGTTTGGCCGAGCAATGCAACCGTTTTGTTTTGCAAAGCTCTTTAAAGTCGGCAAGTTCACGGTTTGCCTTTTCTTTGGCATCCTCCATTAATTGTTGCTCTTGTTTCAAATGCTCCTCGTTTCCAAGAGGAAGCGGAACATAGGTTGATGCTGCTTCGGCAAGGCTTAAGTTGTCAATAATTGCAACCCCGTCAAGAATTACTTTGTTGTGCGAAGCTATTTCTACCGCATACCTAAAGGCTGTTTTGGTATATGCCGACGGATCGATTGGAATTAGTATTTGATGCATGATAATCGTTTTTTAATTTAACAGAAAATCAAACTGAACCATTACCTGATATTTTGTCATCCAGGCACTGTTTTGATAAATAGAATAGGGAACCCCAAACCGGATGTACATCAGATTAAGATATTTGTACCAACCTCCAACATAAAGGTTTACGGCGTAATCTTTTGAATCGGGAACCTCCACACCCGACTTGGTATCTTTAAAATTAAAGTAGGTGTTTAATCCACCCTCAAGGCCAAATTCGCCAAGTTCGGTGGCTATCGACTTTTGCAGCGTTACAAACAAACCGGTTTCATCGCCTGCGGTAATGCCCGAATGGTTGGTGCGGTACTCGTAATAACCGGTGTACCATAAATCAAAATTATTAAATTTATGCAATCCGTTTAACGCAAGCATAAACCTGAACGAGCCAAGCCCCGTGGGATAATCCTGAGCGGTTAGCTGACTTTTTCCGGTGGGAAAAGTTGTTTTTAATTCGGCAGAGAGAAAATCGCTTGTCCTCTTATTTTTACCCAAAAGCCTGTAAGTTACACCAAGTTGCATGTCGCCAAGGCCTACACCTTTTTGAATTCCCATGGGGGAATAATGATGAATATCAACCACGGGAATTACCGTGTAAATATTCCAGCTGTCCGAAAGGCCGTAAGTAAACAGGGTGTTAAAATAAAACTCATTCAACACCATATACGAAGGCACTTTACCTATCGACTGCTGTTTAGGGTTGTACATTTTGTAAAATCGCGGAAACACCAATTGTGTATTCAACAACATTTTATGTTTCTTCAACAAAACAGGCCTGAGATTGTAAACG
>JALVAQ010000263.1 GCA_027011095.1 Bacteroidales bacterium | reverse complement strand
CTATAAAAACATAGACGTTGGTTGAAAAAGGTTCTGAATCATCTTTTCCGGTAACAAATTTTCGTGAGCCAATGTTTACCCGTTTTCCATTCACCAATCCGGTAATGCCGAGGGAGGGGATTTCCTGAAATTTGTCAACCTTATAATCAGTATCAACAGTAATATGTTCGTTTATGGTTATGCTTAGCGGGTGGCTCGAGTTTGCCACCACCGCTTTAATAGTCTTTAGCTGGTTATCGGTAAGTTCATCGCCAACAAATTCCACCTTCATGGAACGGTTTACCGTTAACGTACCTGTTTTGTCGAATACAATGCAGTCGATTTTACGCAGGTTGTCAATTACTTCGGTATTTTTTATGTAAAAACCCAGGCGGCCATATTCGCGCATGGTGCTGCCAAAGGTAAAAGGGACAGTAAGGGCCAGGGCACAGGGACAGGCAATTATTAATACCGATGTAAAAGCAAACAGTGCCAGTGACGAATCGTTTATAAGCCAGTAAATACCTGCTGCAAAAGCAATGGAGAGCACCGCAAAAGTAAAATACTCGCTAACCTTGTTTACCAAGTGATTCAGTTGCGATTCGTTGTTTTGTTTGTGGTATTCCTGATTCCAAAGTTGCGTAAGGTAGCTTTGGTCAACCGATTTAATCACTTCCAACTCTATGTTGCTTCCCACCTGTCGGCCACCGGCAAAAATTACTTCTCCCGCTTTTTTATTTACCGGCAGCGATTCGCCTGTAACAAAGGAATAGTCTATTTCCGCTTCTCCGGAAATCAATTTTGAGTCGGCAGGAATCAGCTCCTGATTACGTATTAAAATATGGTCGTTTTCCTTTAATTTTGAAAGGGGGATTGTTTCCTCTTTTAAACTTTTCAGCAATGTTACAGCCACCGGAAAATAGGACTTATAATCACGTTCAAAAGAAAGCGCCTCGTAGGTTTTACTTTGATACCATTTACCCACAAGCAGGAAAAAAACAAGCCCAACCAGCGAGTCCATATATCCAATTCCCTGTCCCGTAAAAATTTCGTATGTACTTTGAAAAAAAAGGGTAAATATTCCCAACGTAATAGGTACATCAATATTTACCATCTTATGACGCAGGCCTTTAATGGCAGAAAGGTAATAGTCGTTGGCACTATAAAAAACCACCGGAAGTGCCAGTATAAAGCTCATGTACCCGAAAAATTTAGTAAATAAGCTACTGAGCTGTTCACCACCGGGCAGGTATTCCGGAAAATTATAAAGCATCACGTTCATCAGGCTAAAACCTGCAATACCAATTTTTAAAAGCAGATCGCGTGAGGATTTGCCCGATGTTTTCTTATCCAGCTGATCAAGTGTAATTTCAGGCACATAATGAATGGAAACCAAAAGCTCAACCAGCTGGCGCAGGGTGATTTGTTTGTTGTTAAAGGTGATGGTTGCTTTTTTCTGCGGGAAATTAACATTGGAAGCAATGATGCCTGAGTTAATGGTATTAAGATTTTCTAAAAGCCAAATGCACGATGCACAGTGAATGGTTGGAATAAAAAGGGTAACCTTTGAAATGTCTCCATCGGAAAATCCAAGCAGCTTTTCCTTTATTTCATCCAAGTCGAGGTAAGCATACTTGTTGCCAACATTGGCCTGCTCAACCTTAATACCCGACATGGGCTGGATTTCGTAATACTTATCCAGCTTTTTTTCGTTCAGAATCTGATAAACGGTTTTGCAACCATGGCAACAAAAGGGCTTGTCGTCCCAAATTACAGGATGGTTTCCACAATCTTCGCCGCAATGTATGCATTTTTGACCCATAATAATTTTTTAATGGGGATAGGTTACCGTTGGTTGTTCAATTCAGTAAGATTCCGGATTAACTTTGGTAAAAAAATTAATTAGTTGTTGCATTATTATTTACAAATGTAATTACCCACATCCCACGTGGCTCGCCAAATCTGAAGTTGGTTGCCAGGTCGTTGGGATAGTATTCTTTGATTTTTGCTTCCCTCTCTACAGGCATATCTTTTCCCGGTGTTCCGTGGCATTGCAGACACACTTTTTTATTTAGCATAATGGTGCTGTAATAAACCGGTTCACCTTTTTTATTTTGAATTATTTTAGGTTTTAAAGGTTTGTTTGAGAGCCATTCCAAAATGTATTGCTTATATAAGTCGCTCTCAAATTGAGAAGTTTGATTAAAAGGGTTTCGATATTTTTTAGCTGCCCGCCGGATGGTAACATTATTTGCCTGTGCAACAGAGTCGGTTAAATGCATGGCTTTTCCATGACAAAATTCAATGGCGCCTTCAATGCCATGGGTAGAGATGGCATGTTTTAAATTTTTTTGCAAAGTTACGGCTACCTGTTTTGATATTGCCGACCCTTTTATAATAAGGTGTTCCTTTTGCGAATCCGACAAATTCTTTTGTTCTGTTTTCTTTTGCGACTGTTGTTTGTTATTTGTCGATGTGTTATGACAGGCAGTTATTGCCAACAGAAAAATAAAAAGATAAATAACTTTCATAATCTACTGTTTTTCAATTTCAAAAACTTCTAAAATGGTTCCTTTATAACGAATATCTTTTCCTGCAAGCGGATGATTAAAGTCGATGGTAACTACATCGTCCAATATTTTTACCATTCGTCCTACATGCTGATTGCCATCATTGTCGTGCATCGAGACTTTTTTGCCGGGCAGGAAAAACCCTTCGTCAACTTTACCCTCAATGGCAAAGGTGTCTTTGGGAATGTCAAAAATGGCATAGGTGTCGATGGGACCGAAGGCATTTTCGGCAGGTATTGTAACGTCAAATTCATCGCCGGCTTGAAGTCCTGTAAGTTTTTGCTCAAATTCAGGAAAAAGGTGTCCTATCCCAAACCGGAAGACAACAGGCTTATCTTCCGATACTTCCTCAATAATTGACTGGTCACTGTTATCGTACAGTTTATAATAAACTTTTGCCAATTTGTTTTTTCCAATCTTCATCATCTATTTTTTGGCAAATATAATGGTTCTAAATAAGTATTTGTTCTTTTTTTAAAGATTTGGAGTTTATTAGTGAGGCTTATTCCTGGTTTGAATCGTTAGAGGTTTTGTAAAATGCAAAAAATCAGTTTAATAAGTCCAATCAGTGCACCATTAAAAATGAAGTTGTTTACTTAATACGAATCCATAAAAACATTGAAAAACTGCTAATTATCAATGTTTACCCTGCCATATAAATCAAAAAAGTCGGCGCGGTCAATAAGTACATTATAAAAGGTGCCAATCTTCAACGGTTTGTCGGTGGAAATAAGTACCTCGTTGTCAACTTCGGGAGAATCAAATTCTGTTCTTCCAACATAATAGTCACCTTCTATTCGGTCGATAATGGTTTTATACACGTTGCCCACACGTTTTTTATTCAATGCCAGCGAAATACCCTGTTGCAGTTCCATCAATTTTTCAAACCGTTCCTGTTTAACATCTTCGGGAACATCGTCTTCAAGTCCATAAGCGCCTGTGTCCTCCTCTTCCGAATATTTAAAAACACCCAGTCTGTCAAATTCCGACTCTTTTACAAAGGTTATCAGCTCTTCAAACTCCGCATCCGTTTCGCCCGGATAGCCCACAATCAAGGTTGTGCGCAATGCCACGCCCGGCACTTTCTCTTTCATGGCCTTAACCAGCTTTCGCGTTCCCTCGCTTCCTAATCCACGTTTCATCGACTTCAAAATCCGGTCGTTAATATGCTGTAGAGGAATATCTAAGTATCTGCAAACCTTTGGGTTGTCGTTCATCACCTTAAACAACTCCTCCGGAAATCCGGCGGGGTAGGCATAGTGAAGCCGTATCCACTCAATACCCTCAATGGCGGCAATTTTTTCAACCAAGCCTGCAATGGTTCGTTTTCCGTATAAGTCGATGCCGTAATAGGTTAAATCCTGTGCTATCAGCAGCAGCTCTTTCACCCCTTTGGATGCCAAAAACGCAACCTCTTTCAGCAGTTTTTCCTCCGGTTCCGAAACATGCCTGCCTCTAATCAGCGGAATGGCACAAAACGAGCACGACCGGTCGCAACCCTCCGAAACTTTCAGGTAAGCAAAGTGCGATGGGGTGGTCAGGTGTCGCTCACCCACCAACTCCTTTTTATAATTCACCTCCAAATCCTGCAAAATCTGCGGCAAATCGTTTACCCCGTAAAAGCCGTCAACATGCTCAATCTCGTTTTTCAGCTCCTTTTTGTAACGTTGCGAAAGACAACCCGTTACCAGCACCTTTTCAATTTTCCCGGCCTTTTTTTCCTCCACTGCCGACAAAATCGCATCAATCGACTCCTCCTTGGCATCGCCAATAAATCCGCAGGTGTTGATCACCACCACGTCCGATGCCTTGTCCGAATCGCTAAATATCTCATATTTGCCGTCAAGCTGCCGCATCAACACCTCCGAATCCACAAGGTTCTTCGAGCAACCCAACGTAACAACATTTATTTTTTTCATTTTCATAAATAAAAAGGTTTATTTTTTGGGCGTGCCCCTACGGGTCGGGCTATCCGCTGTACTCCTCGCTCACTTTTGTACAAGGTTGAAAACCTTGCACATCGTTCGCTGCGGGGTGCCGCTTCTATCCCTCACGCAATTCACGACTAATATCAATTTTCAAATTGCTATTCAAAGTTTGCGCTGTTCACGGTTGCAAACCGTGAGAGAGAGAGAGAGAGCGATTGTGTGTTTGTTCAGTTCGCGGTTTGTAACCGTTAACAAACAATAAACTTATTCACTAAAAAGGCTTTCCACAAACTCTTTCCTGTCGAACACCTGAAGGTCTTCCATTTTTTCACCCACGCCAATATATTTTACGGGAATCTTAAACTGGTCGGAAATGCCTATCACCACGCCACCTTTTGCAGTTCCGTCCAATTTAGTAAGTGCCAGGGCATTTACTTCGGTGGCAGCCAAAAACTGACGGGCTTGTTCAACGGCGTTTTGTCCTGTAGAAGCATCCAGTACCAACAAAATTTCGTGTGGTGCATCGGGCACAACCTTTTGCATTACGCGCTTTATTTTGGAAAGCTCGTTCATCAAATTTATTTTGTTGTGGAGACGACCGGCAGTATCAATCAACACAACATCCACATCCTGAGCAACGGCGGCTTTTACCGTGTCAAAGGCCACCGAGGCAGGGTCGGCACCCATTCCCTGACTGACAATGGGGACATCAACCCGCTTGCTCCATATGGTAAGCTGGTCAACGGCAGCAGCCCTGAATGTGTCGGCAGCACCAAGCAGCACCGACTTGTTAACCCTTTTAAAATTGTAGGCAAGTTTGCCGATGGTGGTGGTTTTCCCTACGCCGTTAACTCCAACTACCAGAATAACATAGGGCTTTTTACCGGCAGGAAGATCAAACTCAACACCATCGCCGCTGTTGTTTTCTTCCAAAAGCGATTCAATCTCTTCCTTTAAAATTCTGTTCAATTCCGATGTGCCAAGATATTTATCGCGGGCCACCCTTTTTTCAATGCGGTCGATTATTTTAAGGGTGGTTTCAACTCCCACATCCGATGTAACCAGAATTTCTTCCAAATCATCAAGCACCTCTTCGTCAACCGTTGACTTACCGGCAACCGCTTTTGTGATTTTATTAAAAACACTGGTACGTGTTTTTTCGAGGCCTTTATCTAAATCCTGCTTTTGTTCTTTCGACGAAAAAAAAGAAAATAATCCCATAAATATATTTTTTTAAGACCACAAAGGTAATTAAAACAAAAAAAGGCTTTTCCAAAACAGTTCAGAAAAGCCTCTTTTTAATAGAAGTAAACCGGTTTCAATTATTTTTTAGCAAAATACTCTTTAACCTGGTCTGTAGGAATAATTTCATCTTTAAAGGTGTAAGCACCTGTTTTGTCTGACTTTGCAAGTTTAATAACTTTAGCAAAATCTTTTCCTGACGATTGCAGTGAAGCAACTACTTTTTTAGCCATGGTTTAAATTATTTAATTTCTCGGTGTAATGTTTTCTTTTTAAGAATAGGATTGTATTTCATCAGTTCCAATCGTTCTGATGTATTCTTCTTATTCTTTGTGGTAATATACCTGGATGTTCCCGGCATTCCGCTCTTCTTGTGCTCTGTGCACTCCAGTATTACCTGTACTCTTGCGTCTTTACTCTTTTTAGCCATTGTTTTCCGCTTTAAATTTTGGTCGGCAAAAATAATGATTATTACTTTTAATACCTAATGTATTACAAAATATTTTAAAAGTTTTTTTAGCAGGGGTATGTTAATATCTTTTTACTAACAACATTTTATGTGTCAGCTTATTGTTAAAAGTGTACCCAATGTTCAATGAAATCGGTTTACAGCTTAAACATTGTTTGAACATAGGGTGTTATCCCTGAAAAGAAAAACTCCACAGCAATAACCATTACAATAAGCCCCATTAGTTTGGTAAGTATTTTAGTACCCTGTTCGCCTATAAACTTTAAAATACCGGAGGCGCCCAAAAGAGAAGCCACTATCACCAATGAAACCAATAAAATAGCAATTACCACCATCAGTTTTGTTGAATAGTCGGAAGCATCGCCCATCAGCACAATGGCATTGGTAATAGCTCCCGGCCCTGCAATCATGGGAATTCCCAATGGGGTAATTGAAATATCGTTTACATATTGCTCGGCCTCTTCCTCCTTTATTTTAATACGCGACAGTCTGGCGTTGAGCATATCGTAGCCTACAATAAAGAAGATTACCCCGCCTACCACTTTTAATCCGGCTACCGAAATACCAAAAAAGTCGAATAGATATCTGCCTGCAAAGGCAAAAATAAGTAGTGTAAAAGTTGCCGTAAGTACCGCTTTTATTGCCGTTTGATTTCGTTTCTTTTTGGTAAGCGACGAAGTCATGGTAAGATACACCGGCATGATTCCCAGCGGGTTCATCAGTGTAAAAAACGAAGTAAAATAGAGTAATATAACCGTTAAATGACTCATTCCAAATAGGTTATTTTGTTAATTTACAACTCGCTTATTTTTTGCTCAACCACTTCCATAATGGCATCACGACATTGTTTAGCCTGATTCATCACCTCTTCAGCCTTTGCCAGCAACGATGAAGTAAAAGCCTGGTCGTGAATTCCGGCAGCATTGATTTTTACATTGAGGTACGCGCCTTCAACGGCTGTTAAAGCACAAAGGGCGCCAACGCCGGCATCCGACACCGAGTTGGGGTTTCCGTTTTCGGCCATGGCG
>JALVAQ010000262.1 GCA_027011095.1 Bacteroidales bacterium | reverse complement strand
ATCAAATTGACATGACGAATTACCCGTCAGGGATGTATTTTGTAAAAGTTGCAACAAACAACGATATAGTTGTAAGGAAAATTATGAAGAGTAAATAGTTGTATGTAAGCAGGTAGAAAATGAAGTTGTTTAAAGTTAACACTTTGTTCCTCCGATAACTATCAAAGGAATAGCAATATATAAATCGGAAAACAAATATTTATTCATTTTTCCTATCATATTGAAATAGTATGAATTTTATAACGCCTATGGCGTAATAAAATTTGTGTAATTAGTGGATTCTTTTCATCGAATTACACGGATTTAACGGATTTTGTAAATGAATTCTTGATACAATTTATTAGTATGCAGTATTATAGCTATTATTGGGTGATATCCTTTAAAAACCATTGGCCATTTATAAAATCAAGGTTTTTTACCACACTGTCAAAACCATCCAAATCCATTTCGGAAACTACCACATCCGCTTTTTGTAGCAGCACTTTAGCCTGTGGTTTTATTTGACGATTGCCCTTTACCATGATAAACAATCCGGGAATATAAAAATCGTTTAATACGTTCGACTCTGCAATAACAGGTTTCGCAAAACCTATCTTCTGCCAAAAAACATCCATGCCACTGTCAACTGCATTTTCACCTGCACTTAAAAACCAGGATTGCGAAGCCCCTGCCTTTAAATATCGTTGGCTGTCTTTGTTTCCCTTTATCTCTTTTTCTTCCAATAATTCAAACTCATCAGCCCCTATTAATTTATGATGGCCGTGAAAATAGGCCTCATCAGGCATTAACATGGACGTCTTTAAGGCTATTAATTCAAGTTCTTTACTAAACCGCTCAATAATCATGGTGGTTAAAGTAGTCTTTCCGATGTTTCGTCCGGTGCCGCCAATCACCAGCAAATTTGGTATCTGCTTCATAGATGCAAAGTTATGTTATTGTGAAAAAAGAACAATATAATCAGTATGTTAAAGTAGTATAAATAAGCAGTTCTAAGTAATTATAATAACTATTTTTATTGAATATGTAAGTTAAATGTATTTAACTTTGCCGCAATTTTAAAACCCATTATAATGGACAAATTATTTAGAAAAGACGCCTTTAACTACCATGCTTTAGGACGTCCGGGTAAGATAGAAGTTATACCTACCAAACCCTATTCAACGCAACGCGATTTATCACTTGCATACACCCCCGGAGTGGCCGACCCCTGTATGGCCATTAAAGATACACCGGAAGACGTGTATAAATATACCGCCAAGGGCAACCTGGTGGCTGTAATCTCGAACGGAACAGCTGTTTTAGGCCTTGGAAACATAGGCCCCGAAGCCGGAAAACCGGTAATGGAAGGCAAAGGCCTGCTGTTCAAAGTATTTGCCGATGTTGATGTTTTCGACATTGAAGTGAACGAAAAAGACCCCGACAAATTTATCGAGGTAGTAAAAGCCATTGCCCCCACTTTTGGAGGAATCAATCTGGAAGACATTAAAGCCCCCGAATGCTTTGAAATTGAAACAAGACTTAAAGAAGAACTTGACATTCCGTTGATGCACGACGACCAACATGGTACAGCCATTATCTCTTCTGCAGGCCTGTTAAACGCTCTTGACCTGCTGGGCAAGAAAATTGAAGATATAAAAATAGTGGTTAGCGGTGCAGGCGCAGCAGCCATTTCGTGTACCAAATTATATCTTGCACTCGGTGCTAAAAAAGAAAACGTAATTATGTGCGACAGCCATGGAGTTATTCATGTGGATCGTACCGATTTAAACGACACCAAAAAGCCTTTTGTTACCAACCGGCCTGTTCACACACTTAAAGAAGCCATTGTTGGTGCCGACATGTTTTTAGGATTGTCGGTTGGGGGTATGCTTACACAGGAGATGATGAAAACCATGGCTCCCAACCCCATTGTTTTTGCTTTGGCCAACCCTGTACCCGAAATTTCGTACGACGAAGCCATGAGTGCCCGCCCCGATACCATTATGGCTACCGGGCGTTCCGATTATCCAAACCAGATTAACAATGTACTGGGATTTCCGTTTATTTTTCGAGGTGCGCTTGATGTAAGAGCAACTAAGATTAACGAAGAAATGAAACTGGCTGCCGCCAAGGCTTTGGCCGAATTAGCCAAGCAACCGGTTCCCGAAGAGGTAAACCTGGCCTATGGTGTTCATAACCTTAAATTTGGCAAAGAATACCTTATTCCAAAACCTACCGATCCAAGATTGATAGAAACCGTAGCTCCCGCAGTGGCCAAAGCAGCCATGGAAACAGGCATTGCCAAAAATCCCATCAATAACTGGAGTACTTATAAAGAAGCATTGCGTAAACGGATGGGCTTATCAAACCCGTTGAAACGCCAGATGAAAGCAACGGCTAAAAAAGCGCCCAAAAGAATTGTTATGTCGGATGCCGACCATTACAACATTCTTAAGGCTGCCGAAATAGTGCACAACGAAAAACTGGCCATTCCCATCCTTTTGGGGAACAAGAAAAGAATTGAAGAAATTATCAAAGAAAACGAGCTGGAACTTGACGGTGTTCAAATAATTGATCCTAAATGTGAAGCCGAAGCCGACAGAAGAAAACAGTTTGCTGAAATTTTGTATAAAAAACGTCAGCGCAAAGGATTGTCTTTTTCAGGTGCTAACGAGTACATGCATCATAAAAACTACTTTGCTCCCATGTTGGTGGAAACAGGCGTTGCCGATGCCGTGCTTGCAGGTATGACTCGTAGTTATCCAAGTACCATTCGCCCTGCTTTGGAGATTATTGGCAAAAAACCCGACCTGAATATTGTTTCGGGTATGCACATTGTCAACACCAAAGAAGGCCCGCTGTTTTTGAGCGACACAACCGTAAATCAAAAACCCACCTGCGAAGAGCTGGTTGAAATTACAGTTCAAACCGCCGAAGCCGTCAAAAGGTTTAACATCGACCCGGTAATTGCCATGGTTTCTTACTCAAACTTTGGCTCGGTAAACGGCGATTCGCCAAACCGTATGCGCCAGGCTGTAAAATTGCTTCACGAGAGATATCCCGATTTAAAAGTTGATGGCGAAATGCAGGTAAACGTTGCCCTAAATCAGGAGTTGATGAAAGAAAATTTCTCTTTTTCCGAAGTGCTGGGCAAAAAAGTAAACACCCTGATATTTCCTAACCTTGCAGCTTCCAACTCGGCTTATAAGCTGTTAGGCGAGCTTACCGATTTTGAAATTATAGGGCCTGTATTAAACGGCATGAACAAACCTGTTCATGTACTTCAAATGGGTAGCTCGGTTGATGAAATTGTAAATATGGCTATGATTGCCGTAATGGACGCTCAAAAAAGCTAACCGGCTTATTTTTTAACAAAAACACTCCTGACTGATTGTTTTACAGGAGTTACTTATACATTTTTAAAAGAAGGGTTGAAAAATCAGCCCTTCTTTTTTTTTGAAAGGTTTTCTTACAAAATCGTAAATCCTGCAAATCTTGTTAAAGCTACTGTGGCCTGTCCACTATGACCACTAAAAAACTAATAATTTCTCTTTCTTATCCGTCAGGTTTAATTGAACACCACGACCATACTAAAAACATTATTTTAGCGTTTGCTTAAATAATAAAATATAATTTTAAATTATGGAACGAAATGTTTGTATCAGGGTGTTAGCAGATATTGACCAAATCAATGGCTGCAAAAGTAAAATAGAAAAAAAGGAAAATACCATCACACAACTGGCAGCTCTGCTTGGATTAACCGGAAATGAAGTACGGCTTAAGATACTCTATCTGTTGTACGAAGAAGATGAGTTGTGTGTTTGCGATTTAAGCGATATTCTCAATATGAATATTTCAGCAATATCACAACACCTGCGAAAACTTAAAGACGGAAATATTGTAGATATCCGCAAGGAGGGGCAAACCTATTTTTATTTTATCAAGAGTGATTATCTACTTATCCTGGAATCGTTTTTCAATATAATTAATTCAAAAAGTAATCTTTTAAAAATGGTATAACATGAAAACAAAATCAGATAAAGCCTTAATCGGCTCAGGAATTATTACGGCAGTTGCAGCATCATTGTGCTGTATTACACCTGTTTTAGCGCTTATTGCAGGTACAAGCGGAATAGCTGCTTCGTTTTCGTGGGTAGAGCCTTTTCGTCCCTATTTAATCGGGTTCACCATTTTGGTGCTGGCTTTTGCCTGGTATCAAAAACTTAAACCAAAAAAAACCGAAGATATGGAATGTGCCTGCGAAGTTGATGAAAAACCTTCCTTTTGGCAATCAAAATTGTTTCTTGCAATGGTTACGGTTTTTGCGGTAATAATGCTTGCTTTTCCATACTATTCAACTGTTTTTTATCCTGACAACAAAAAGGAAATAGTTATCGTAAATCCGGCTGATATTCAAATACTTCACCTCGATATAAAAGGCATGACCTGTTCGGCCTGCAACAACCACATAACCCATGCAGCACAAGAAATTAACGGGGTAATTGAAGCAAAAGCCGACTATAAAACCGGCAATGCCGAAGTAAAATATGACAAAACAAAAACTACAAAGGAGGCCATTATCAAATCAATTGATAAAACAGGTTATAAAGTTGTGGGGCAACAAAACAATTAAAAAAATTTAAACTGCTAATTTAAGCAATTGCTAAAACATTAATATACAATCATGGAATTTGTAAAATTTAAAATAGAAGGCATGACCTGTGACAACTGTGCGACAGGCATTTCTAAAAAATTTGAAAATAAAAAAGGTATTGTAAACAAACAAATCAGCTACCCTGATGGTTCAGGCAGCTTTACCTACGATTCCGCTATAATTGGCAAAGATGATATTGCCGAAATTATTAACAGCACAGGCCATTACAAAGTAACAGGCGAGTTTACCGATGAAAATAACAGTGTAAACAAGTTCAGTTTAATTATTATTGGAGGCGGGTCGGCAGCTTTTTCGGCAGCCATTAAAGCAGAGAGTCTGGGGCTTTCAACATTGATGGTTAATGCGGGGTTGAACTTTGGCGGCACCTGTGTAAATGTTGGCTGTGTGCCTTCAAAAAATCTAATACGTGCTGCCGAGACCGTTTATCGTGCATCACACTCCGACTTTGCAGCCATCAAACCCAAAGGAGCGGAAATTGATTTCAGACAACTCATCAAAGACAAAAAGAAACTGGTAGCCTCGCTGCAGGAAAAAAAATACATGGATGTTGTGCGCGACTATAAAAACCTGACCATGTTAAAAGGTTGGGCTTCATTTAAAAACAGCCACACTATTGTTGTTGATGGAGAAGAATACAACGGCTCAAAATTTTTGATTGCCACCGGCGCTGTCACTAATATTCCCGATATTGAGGGAATACACGAAACTAATTATTTAACCAATATAACGCTGTTCGATTTGGAGGAAAAACCCGAAAGCCTCACCATTATGGGAGCCGGTTACATAGGGTTGGAAATAGCCATGGCCTACAACCGCCTTGGGGTTAAAGTGCGTATTATGGAGTTTTCCGACCGGGTTTTACGAAAACAGTCGCCCGATATCAGCGCAGTGTTAGAAACTCAAATGAAAAACGAAGGTATTGAATTATTGCCCGGTTACAGAGCCTTTAAACTGGAGAAAAGGGGCACCGAAACCATCATTCATTGTAAACGTCCGGATGGCTCAATAGTAAAATTAGCTGAAAAGGGAAAACTGGTTATTGCCACCGGAATAAAAGCCAACACTCAAAAACTAAAGTTGCAAAATATTGGCCTTAAAATAACCGAAAACGGCCACGTTGCTGTTAACGATAAAATGGAAACCAACATTCAAAACATTTATGCCGCCGGCGATGTGGCCAATACGCCATCGTATGTTTATACAGCCGCTTACGAAGGTAAAATAGCCGTTGAAAATGCCTTTGCCGGGTCAGCCAAACAAGCCGATTACACTTCGCTTCCCTGGGTGGTTTTTACCGACCCGCAGGTTGCCGGTGCAGGCCTGGATGAGGTGGAGGCTGAAGCACAAAACATACCCTTTGAAGTATCGAAGCTGGCGTTAAAAGAGGTTCCCAGAGCCATTGCCGCCAACGATACAAGGGGATTTATCAAACTTATACGTAACAAGGAAACCGACAGGTTGATAGGTGCCCGCGTGGTAGCACCTGAAGGGGGTGAATTAATTCAACAACTTAGCATGGCCATCAAATATGGTATTACCATTGGCGAACTGGCAGAAAGCCTCTATCCGTATCTTACGCTTGGTGAGGGTATTAAACTGGCTGCCATCACCTTTGGCAAGGATGTTTCAAAATTAAGCTGTTGTGCCAGCTGAGCTATCATATAGAGGAGAGGATAGCAACTTGTGGCAGAAAACCGGGCCTGAGCCGCTTTTGCCTGACAAAGGTTACTGTTTAACAAATTTCCTAAACAAAACACCGGTTGCTGTTTTTGCTTTTATCAGATAGATGCCGCTTTGAAGGGAAGCAATGTTTATGGAAACTTTGTTGCCGTTTAACGGGTCTGTTTTTAACACTTCCTTGCCCGTTAAATCATAAACTATAATGTTTGTTAGTTTATTCTCCGCATCAACGGTAATAGTGCTTGTGGCTGGGTTGGGGTATAGGGTAAGTTTAGAATTGGTTTGGTTTTCGTCAAGGCCAATATATGTCAATATTGTAATATAATCAAAAATAGGGAGATCCATTCTTCTGGCAAAAGGTGATACGCAAGTGTCGCCTTCTTTTGTCCAAACAGCATTCACTTTATAATTATATGCTTTTTCATAGTTAATATTATAGTCCTGATACTCAAAATTAAGCTGACCAATAACATAATCAACCGTATCAAGTGGTTGGTAATCTTCTCCTTCCACTGATCTATAAACAACAAACATTTTTAATGTTGAGTCAGCCGGTGGAGCGTGCTCAACATACATTTCCACATTCCAGTTATAATTTAGCCCAAAACCGGATAGATTTTCCCATGTGTTTCCTCCATCAGTCGATATTTTATCGCCAAAACCGGCTATGGCAGGGCCGGCATCAGTTCCTGCAGGAAAGGTTCCCGCTACCTGATTAATAATATCGTAACCAACCCAATATTCCAGCGAGGCATCCAAAATAATAGTGCTATTTATGTTAACCACATTCCACATACCTGCTATGGGGTTGGTAATGGTATCCGAATAAATTATGTTGGCGGCATTTTCACCTGTCCATATATGCAGGACAATATTATCGAATTGGTTGTCTGCTAAAAAATATTTAATTTTTGAGATAGTATCACCATCTTTTACCCCAAATGAACCTGCTTCCCATCTTGCCGCCACTGAAAAATTATTTCCGGTGTTTAATCCTATTCCTGTAAAATTCTCCCCTGAATCCCAGTGCTCCCATGGGCCAATGGGTATTAAGAAATCAGGTGTATCCCAGGTAATAGAGCAATAAATCTCATTTTCATCAACAATAAATTCACCATCTAAATCTGTTGGCGGATCGCATCCTCTGGACACTTTAATATTATCAATGTGCCAATCCAAAATATTGGAAGAGGCAACACCCGAAGCTTCAAAAACAACTTTAAAATCGTTGCCGGCGGTGGCATCGGTAATAACGTACGTGTAATTTGTCCAGTCGAAACTGCCGTTGTTGGCAATGGAGTCGATGGTGTGGTAAGTGGTGCCGTCAAATATTTTTATAAAAAAGAACTCGGTGCCGTTGGCGGCAAGGTCGGAAAGTTTTAAATCGAACCTAAGGGTATCTTTTCCAACAGCACTGCCCGAAAGCCAGTTGCTGGTCAGAGTAGAAGAGTAGTTGGTTTGGTTGGAGGAACCCTGAAACATAGCCGAAGCGCCATCGTTGCCGTTGTAAACATCAATAGCCCAGGCATCATCCGATGTTTCCCAAAGGTTATGAGTAAATGAGTGATACTCCCAATCTTCGATAAAAGGCAAATCAAAAACATAATCGGCTCTGCTGTTTTGATTGATGCTGCTAACAGCAACTGCTTTACTTTGTACTTGTGCGTTCAGTTGGAGGCTTAGGGCAAAAAAGAAAGCCATCGTAAGGGGCGAAAAAAGGCGATAAAAATTTTTCATGGCTGGCGGGTTTAAAGGGTTAGTTTACAAAGGTAGTAAAAAGTAAAAAGAAAATCAACCATTTAACCTCTTCAAAATAGGGGCTAATTCCTATTTTGATGTGCTGACACCATTATAGAACCGATAGAGTATTGTCGGATTTTGTTGTCTGGGACTTTGTCAAAGTTACTAATAATCTTAAAAAAAACCTGTGTTAAATCCCCGAAGGGGATGCAATATGAATAACCATACGTGCCAGCGTATGGAGATTACACAAAACACAACCAAAGCCCCGTATAGGGGTGTAATATCGATTGCATTAGCTGATCT
>JALVAQ010000261.1 GCA_027011095.1 Bacteroidales bacterium | reverse complement strand
TGGAGGTTTCCCAGTAAGCACTGTTTTCGGATTTAAGGGCACAACCGCCGCTACTGGTCCCGCCGACAAAATCCATCAGTTGCTCAAACTCTGCCTGACTTGGCATATGCCAACCATCGGGACAGGCACCCTGAACACCGCTTGGGTTGCTGTTGCTCGAAGAGGCACCGTTCATTGCGGCATCCCAACTGTACAACCTGCCATAAATTTCGGCATTGTTTTCGTTGTCATCATAAACCCAAACATCGTTAATGGGCGTTCCGTCTGCATAGTGCAGCGAACGGAGGTTTTGTTTCAACCAGGTTTGATTGCCTATGGTAATGGTTTCGTAAGTGTTGCCGTCATAGTCGGTAACGGTGTTGCCACCGCCTCCTCCGCCACCACCACCGGAGATAATTACATATTGATCGCCAATGTAAAGGGTATCGTTGGAGTAGTTTACATAAATGGAACCTGTGTAAAGGGAGTAAGGAACCGACAGTAGCTGCGAGGTGCCCATCTCAACATAATTGGAACCTCCCGAAGCATCCATGGCAACTTTTAAAAAATAGGTGCTGCTGCCCCAGTCGATGTCGGAAAAATTTCCGGAAATCACGTTTCCTGTTCCAATGTCAACCGTAAACAGGCCGAGACTGTTTGAATTTGCAGTAAAGGTTTCACTATAAACGGTGTTGCCGTTTGTGCTTCCGGATAGGATAGAAAATTGCAACCCGATGGGGCTGTCCTTAATGGCTACTCCCTCGCTGTTTCGGGCGACGGCCTGGTACTTAAAACTTTGAGGTGCCTGTGCAAACAAAGCTACAGTTAGCACCAAACTGATAAAAAGTAATTGAATTTTTTTCATTGTTCTGTTATTTTATTAGAGGTTAATTTTTAATTATTCTGTTTGTTACGGGAATATTATTTTTAAAAGTTACCCTGATGAGATAAAGCCCGCTCATAAGGTTTTCGATGTTCAGCGTCGTGGTTTTTCCCGGGTTTTGTGTTTGGGAAAGTGTTCTGCCCTGTAGGTCAAGAATGGAAATTTTTATTGGGTCACTTTTACAACTCACGGTTATGCAACTCCGGGAAGGATTTGGATAAATCACGATTTGGCCGTTGGTAGCCATATCTTCTTTGATACCGGTTCCGTTTTCCGGCCCCTGAAGAAACCCTTCGCTGAGCAGGTTGCTTCCTGTTTGATAAGTTGCCACAGCTATTTCGCCAAGGGAGAATTGAATGGATTGTGACGAGGCGGTAAAACTTCCGCCTGCTGAACAAATTACTGTGGGCGTAACCTGCTGGGCAATACCGTTATTGGATAACCCGACGGCCAAAAATATCAGCAGGATGAACAAAGGCAGGCTGCGAATTGGCTTCTTGCCAACGATTTTAATATAGGGGTTTTTTTTCATTTTTGTATATATTTAATGTTTAACAAACTTTTTAGTCAAGATATTTTCTGAACCATTTTTAAACCTAAGGAAATAGATGCCGGAAGGAAACCTGCTGATGTCTGCCGTAAATTGATGGTATTGGGTTTCTGTAAGATGCGTTAACTCTTTTCCCGACAAACTGACAAGATCAATTTCCAGTTCTTCTGAAATACCTTCAGCTAATTTGACATTGATGATATCGTCGGCAGGATTGGGAAAAACAGCAATCTGTGAAAGCAGCGGATTGTCTTTGATGCCGTTGGCAGATGAGGTCCAGGCTATCGAAGATGCTCCGTCACTGTCAACGCCAATACTAAGTACGAAATAATGTGAAGTTGCCGTGTACCATTCGTAACTCGTAAAGGAATCGCTGGTAACGTTCATAAGGTCTCCCTCCGTATTCCAGACCGAATCGGTGAAAACCATCACTTTTTTAACACGCAGGGTACTGTTGTAGGTACCGGCAGGTGTTTTAACGCTTCCCCAGGCATTGGCTGTTGCTGTAATGGTTCCGCTTTCATGGATAAGCATCACAGATGAAAGAGATGCAAATGAATAGGTATCGGTGTAGGTGTCGTTGTAAGAAAACGGATATTGCATCTCTATTCTGGAATCCATATAAGGAGAACTATTTCCGAAACCATCGATTGCTCCCAAATGAATCCATGCCGAAGAGGTTATTTGTGAATAGCTGTAATCGTTATCGGAAGTGTTGGGGTCGTGAAAGGCGATGGTTGCCTCCGGAAAGTCAGCGGTATTGGGTGTTGATGCAGGATTCACCGCAACGCTTTCTGTAGATATTATGGGCTGTACACTTGAAAAATCCCAGCTTTGGTTGCCTCCTGCCGGCCCCGGGTCGAAGGAGGAACCATAAGGTACCGCCGAAGTATAAATATGGTCGCCTATTTGAGGCGCGTTGCCACTGTAGGTGATAACAGGCTGCGCGGCAACACCTAAGGC
>JALVAQ010000260.1 GCA_027011095.1 Bacteroidales bacterium | reverse complement strand
TATGAAGCCTGTGTTTCACTTCGCCTGCAAACATGGGGCAGCTCTCCTTGGCACCCCCACAGACGGTAATTACGTAGTCAAAAGATTCATCAAGGAATTTAGAAACATTTTTTGGGTAACTGTTGCTTATGTCTATACCTTCTTCATGCATAACCTGAATGGCCTTAGGATGCACCTTTCCGGAAGGTTCGGTTCCGGCAGAAACAACTTCCAAAGTAGAATCAAAGGTTTTTAAAAATCCTTCTGCCATCTGGCTTCGGCAACTGTTGCCTGTACATAATACTAATATCTTCATAATCTTAATGTAGGGTTTGTTTATCGCAAAAATACGATAAAATATTAAGCAGGCAATATTACATTTTAAGAATATGTCGGTTTCATTACTTAAAATTATTTAACATTGGCCAGTGTGGTAATTGCTTACTTTTATCAATATTAAAAACAATGCGTTATGAACGAACAACACGACAATTATATTCAGTTCCTCGGAGCAGCAGGAACAGTAACAGGTTCCAAATATTTATTGGCTATCGATGGCTTTCACATGCTGGTTGACAGTGGATTATTCCAGGGTGTAAAGTATCTGCGAGAGCGTAACTGGAAGGATATTCCTTTTGACGCATCAAAAATAGACTGCGTTATTCTGACGCATGGACATCTTGACCACACCGGTTATTTACCACGGTTGGTGAAACAGGGGCTGCGTTGTCCGGTGTATTGTACCGAGCCAACAGCCGATCTGACGGAGATTATTTTAAACGACAGTGCCAAAATTCAGGAAGAAGATGCCGAGCACGCCAACAAACATGGTTATTCAAAACATGCACCGGCAGAACCGCTGTATAACCTAAAGGATGTTGAAAAAACATTGCCTTTGTTAACGCCTCAACCTGCCGAAGAGTTTATCAATCTGAACGATAATATTCAGTTCCGTTTCAGAAAAAATGCACACATACCAGGTGCGGCTTTTATTGAGATGGACATTAAAGGAAAACGGTTTGTTTTTTCGGGAGACATTGGCCGGCCTGACGACAAAATGCTGGTTCATCGCGAAAAACCGGAAAATGCCGATGTGCTTTTCATTGAGTCAACCTACGGCGACCGGCTACATCCTTCCGACAAAACTGCTGATGTAATTAAAAAGGTAATTGACCATGCTGTTTTTAACCACGGGCCACTCATTGTTTCCAGCTTTGCCGTTGACCGTGCTCAGGACTTTATGTACGAAATATGGAAACTTAAAAAGGATAGAAAAATTCCTGACTTACCCGTTTATCTTGACAGCCCCATGGGCGTTGATGTGAGCAAGCTGTTTTTAAAGTATCCCGAATGGCTTAGCCTTGACCCCGGCATTTTTACAGAAGTATTTAAAAACACCCGCATTGTAACCTCCATTAAAGAGACCTTTGTGCTGGCAAAAGATAAATCGCCAAAAATAATTATTGCCGGAAGCGGCATGATGAACGGAGGCCGTGTTTTATACTATCTTGAAAACCACTTAAAGAACCCCGCCGCCACTTTTGTTTTGCCAGGTTTTCAGGCTGTGGGTACGCGTGGCCGAATGCTTAGCGAAGGCATTCGTGAGATAAAAATTCATGGTAAATATTACGAAGTAAAAGCAACGGTGGAGCATATTAAAACCATGTCGTCGCATGCCGATCAAGCTGAATTATTATCATGGATGTCGGGGATAAAGCAGAAACCGGAAAAAATATTTATTGTTCACGGTGAGCCTCAGTCATCGGATGCACTGCGGGTAAAAATTAAAGATACTTATGGCTGGAACAGCACTTTACCTGAAATGTACGAAAAGGTACCGTTGGAGTTTTAGGTAGATTATTAACTATGCGAATTAGCTTCTGGCTCACTGTTGAAAGTTGTGGGTACTTAAAATTTGCAAAGATTAAAATAAGTACTTATATTTGTACTTAATTAATAACTGGGTTTGGTCTAAGAAGAACCTTTTAGACTGAGTTCGTAACTTAAAATATGAAATAATGATTGCTGCAAATTTCACAGAATTTAGAACCAGCTTGAAAAAATATCTTGATAATGTTGAAAATAATCATGAGACGCTGGTGATAAAAAGAAAATCAGGAAAAGGAACTGTTATGATTTCATTGGACGAATACAACTCAATCATGGAAACAGTCCATTTATTAAGCTCAAAAGCGAATGCTGACAGACTTTATGAGTCAATTCAGCAAATGAAAAAGGGAGAAACCGTGAGCCATGATTTAATAGAAGACTAATGAAAATTACCTTTTCTAAAAACTCCTGGGAAGATTATGTTTCATGGCAGAAAGAAGACAAAAAGATATTGAAAAGAATTAATCAATTGATTAAGGATATTCAAAGAACCCCTTTTCAGGGTATTGGTAACCCGGAACCATTGAAATATGACTTAGCTGGTTTCTGGTCCAGGAGGATTGATCGGGAACACAGACTTGTATATCAGGTTATCGACCAGGAGGTTTTAATCTACAGTTGTAAATATCATTACGACAGGTAATTTACCTTGCATGATAAAGAGAACATAGTGAATGACGTAAATTGTAGTGAGCATTAAATCTACACCTATTAACAACTGTAAGCAGAAAACTTAAAACAACCTTCAGGAATTTCTATACATAATCGTCCGGATGCTGTTTATATATTTCCGATAAAATTTTGTACAGCTCCGGATGGCGACTTTTCATTTTTTCAGGATTATCGAAAAAATATTCGCTGACTACCGCCAAAAACTCAGCATTATTGGTTAACGCATATGGACTAATGTCGGAGTGGCCGCTTTTTATTTTTCCCATCTCTTTTTTAATCTCCCTAATCCACGGCAGCGAGTATGAGTGGGTAAATAAAATCTCAGGAATGCCATCAACAGAGCCGTCTGCTTTGTCGATAAGATGTACAAACTCATGAATTCCCACATTGCTTCGGTGGCGGGTTCCGTTAAAGGCAGCCTCAAGGTCAGGTTTCGATAAAACAACAACACCATTTAAAAACCCATTGCCAATCATACCAAGTATATTGCGCTGTCCCACTTCATCATTGGTTTGAAATTTTTCATCAAATGAATTTGGATATAGCACCACCTCTCGCACATTGCGGTAATTGTAGGCTGGAAAAGCAAACAGCGGAATAACTGCAGAAGCAGCCACCAAAAGTTTATCGGTATCGGTAACCTCAACATCGGCACCATTAATTTTTTTCTCCGATAAAAATTGCTTTACACGATTCTCAAATTCCAACTTCTTATCGGGTGGAAGACTCTTATAATACAAAACTCTTTGCGATAAAATTTTACGCCATTCATCAGGAAAAGGTTTTTCCAAAAGTTCTTTATTGACGCTATTTGTTTTAAAAACAAAGCGATAAATAACATACGCGGCACCCAAAACAATCAGCGCAGCAAAAATTAAAGTCAACTGGTTCATAAAATCAAAATAAGTTTAAAGTCTGGTTTTCAAATAGTACAGTAGCCCTATTTTACAACCAGCATTGGAACCGTATTATTTTTTGAAATAACCTTTTCGGCAAAACTACCCAAAAGCACGGCATCGAGCATTGAATGGCTTTTGGTACCTAAAATCAATAAATCCGTTTCATTGGTTTTAAGATAGCTAAGCAATGAATGATAGGGTTTACGGGTATCCCCCACAAAATCAACATTTAACTTTGTACCATGGTAATTTTTTGTACTGTCCTTGATAAAGTTTTCAAAACTCTCTTTCAGGTCTTTGGTATAAGCATCATAAATCTTTTTAAACTCACTCATGCTTAACTGATGCGTTTCGCCAAACATTTCAGCCAACTGGGCATGGCTTGGCATATGGCCAATGTGCAAACAGGTTATGGTTGGAGTACCGGATACCAGCCCGCAAAACTCCAGTGCTTTATGAAGAATCTTTTCTGACAATTCGGTTTGGTCGAGAGCAATAACAATATTCGACAGCTTACGTTTTGATTGTTCAGGTACAATTAAGGTTTGCGAAGGTATATGCCTGATAATAACCTTGTTCATTGAGCCATGTGAGCCATATTCTTTGCCCATTACAATCAAATCGGTTTCCTTACGGTTAAACTGATGGTAAAACTTTTGAACAAACAAACCTGCTTCCGCATGATTTTTAACCTGTTTAATCTTTTTATACTGCGGCGTTATGGTCTCATTCATTTTTTGCCTGATGGATGCCAGTAATTCGTCTCCATCCTTTTTACCCCCATCTTGTTGAAGTGCATCAAACGAGTTACGTGCTGTAAACACAAATAAATTATTTACCGTTCGAATAGGGATTTTTGTTGACAGAAAATCAACATACTTTATTACCGTTGTGTCTAACTTAGTAAAGTTAACACCAACTATTGCATTGTCTGTTTTCATTATTTTAATTTTTATTGCTAACCACTAAATATTCATTTTACCCCTGCGTTTGTAAAATCTGAGCACCAGCATTTTTACCACATCATTAAATACAAACCATGTAAGCGCATAGGCCCATGCTAAGCCAGCCCACTTCCAACCGGTTGGTGTAATCAGTCCAAAACCATAAATGGCAATAAGCGAGCCTATGACAGCTGACAGGAATGAAGCGTTGAAAAGTATTTTAGCAGGAAATGGCTTCTTCCAAAACCAGTTGGTGGTACGGGTGTTGTAAATGGTACCGTGGCCTGCCACAATAAGTTTCATAAAAATAACCGACTGTATCATTTCAGCCGAAAGCTTGAAATAATCGCGCAGTAGGAAAAAGGCAAGGAACGAAGAGATAACTCCTGCAAACCCAAGCCAACTTGAGAGAATCAGAATTTCCGACATGTCCCACGACACCGGTTTCTTATTAATTTTTGTGTTGTCGTAGGCAATGGTCAAAATAGGAATGTCGTTAAGCAATGCAAGGATGATAATCATCAAAGCCGTTACCGGATAAAACTGAAAAATCACAATGGAAGCTGTCATAAACAGAATCACCCTGATGGTTTCGGCAATTCGGTAAATGGTGTATCCTTTCATTCTTTCAAAGGTGATACGGGCTTGTTTAACCGCTTCATTAATTACTTTTAGACCAGGTGACATTAATACGATATCTGCTGAAGCGCGGGCAGCATCGGTAGCACCACTTACGGCAATGCCACAATCAGCTTTTTTGAGCGCGGGAGCATCGTTAACACCGTCACCGGTCATGCCAACAATGTGTTTGGCTTTTTGCAATTTATCTACAATAAAGTATTTGTCTTCAGGAAATACCTGCGCAAAGCCATTGGCTCCTTCAATAATTTCTACAATTTCCGATTCGTGTTGCTTGATGTGCCCTTTGGGTAGCGGAATGTTTTCCAACTCTTTCTGAACCTCTTTTACCACCTCGTTTGAATATTCATCGGCTTTTGCTTTATCGTTATATACCTTATTAAAGATGGTTTCCGAAATTACTTTGGCCAGCAAGTCGTACTCTTTTGTATCGTGGCCTTTAAGCTGATTGATGTTTTCAATTTCAGTTCCGATGTTAAGCACCCCCGAAATGTATTGTGCAACGGCAAGGTTGTCGCCGGTAACCATTTTTACATCTACGCCATGCTCTTTTAAGTCTGAAATGGTTTCTTTTGAGTCGTCGCGGGGCGGGTCGAACAGCGGGATGAGGCCAACAAGCTGAAACTCTTTCTCCCCCTTTTTCTTAATGGCAACCCCCAATGTTCTAAAACCTTTTTGCGCATATTGATTAACAGCTTCATTAAGCTTTTCCTCATCAAAATTCTTTTTACTCAACCCGGTAATAACCTGAGGAGCGCCCTTGGTTACCGTCAACGCATCATATTCAGCTTCGGTACGTTTGCTAACGGGATCAAAGGGAATAAATTTTTTAAGCTGATAATCAGCTAGTTTAGAACTCAGATTTTTTTCTTTAAGATAATTAAATATTGGCTTTTCAATGGGATCGTTGTTTTCCTCTTTGGAAGCCAACGCACCGTAAAACAGCACATCATCCGCACCATAGTCATCCACAAACCAGGGATCGGAAATGGTCATCTCATTTTTAGTGAGGGTACCTGTTTTGTCGGAGCAGAGGATGTCCATTCCTGCCAACTCTTCGATGGCTTGTAACCTACTGACAATGGCCTGTTTTTTAGCGAGGTTAACAGCACCAACGGCCATGGTAACGGTAAGCACTGCCGGCAGGGCAACCGGTATGGCCGCAACCGTAAGAACCAGTGCGAACTCAAGCAGGTCAAAAATATTTTCGTGTCTGAAAAGGCCCACAAAAATAATAACTGCAACCAGCACTACCGTTATTAAAATAAGAAAATTGCCTACGGTAACCACCATTTTTTGGAAATGGCTTCTTTGCTCTTTTTCGGCTTTTGCTACCAGTTTTACCGTTTTTCCAAAGTAAGTATCCAGTCCTGTTTTGGTAACTCTGGCAATCATTTCTCCTTTTTTTATGATGGCGTTACCATATATTTCGTCACCTACATTTTTTGTAACAGGCAACGATTCCCCTGTAAGTGCCGACATGTCAGCGAGCAAATACTCACCCTGCAACAATTCGGCATCCGCCGGAACAATGTCGCCAATCTTCAGTTTTACGATGTCGCCGGGCACAATTTCCTTGGCGTCCAGCTCAACCCACTTCCCATCGCGTAACACCAACGATTTTTGTGCAAGCGATTGTTTTAGAGCTTTAATAGCATTCAGGGCTTTCGACTCCTGATAAAAGTCCAAAACAGCATTTACCAGCAACATGATAACGATAATGGCAAAATCTTCCCATTTTTTTACGGCCGCCGACAAAATGGCAGCCACTTCAATCATCCATGGGATGGGTCCCCAAAACCTCCTGAATATCCTATGAAACAGAGTTTCCTCTTTATCAGGAATCTCATTAAGGCCATATTTTTCCAACCGTTTCTTTGCTTCAGCAGATGACAACCCCTTTACTGATGAAGGAGCTTCTGCATTAACTGACTTCGAGGCTTTCTTTTCTTTAAAATCATTCATAGGTAATCAACTTTATTTAATAAGTAAATACTCACTTGCAAAATTACGATATTTTTTTCGTATAATCAAACAAATGTAAGCGTTTTCACTATATTTAACACCATGAGTTAAAATATTATAACAAACAATAAATGGCATTTTAATTGATAAAAGGATTTACTTTGTAAAAATATACTTAAACAATATGGCAAAAGATAAAAAACTCTCACTTGTTGAAGTGATATCCATGGCAGTAGGCACCATGATTGGAGCCAGCATTTTTTCTATTTTTGGTTTGGGTGCTAAAATTGCCGGTCACGATTTACCTGAGGCATTTATATTGTCAGGGATTTATGCATTGGCGGTTGCCTATTCGTACGCCATATTAGGCTCAAAAATAATATCAAATGCCGGGCCGATAGCATTTATATTAAAAGGACTTGGCGACAACATTGTTACAGGAGCGTTAAGCATATTAATGTGGCTTACCTACATTGTTTCTATTTCGTTGTTTACCAAAGGATTTGCCGGGTACTTTTTACCACTGTTTCATTTATCCTCCACTCCTCTTTCCTTAGGTATTGTAGAAGTTCTGCTTATTTCATTTTTCACGGCACTCAACTTTTTTGGCAGCAAGGCAGTTGGAAAAGCCGAATTTTATATTGTACTAACCAAACTGTTGATTTTGCTGGTATTTATTTTGGGTGGTATCTTTACCATTAAAAGTAGTTTAATTCAACCGGCATTTGATTATTCCCATTCCATGGGCTTGCTCAATGCCTCGGTAATCTTCTTTTTGTCGTACATGGGTTTTGGATTAATTACCAATGCATCCGAAAATATTAAAAACCCTGCAAAAAATGTTCCCCGCGCTATTTTTATCAGCATTAGTGTGGTAATGATTATTTACATATTAATTTCGCTGGTAACCATTGGCAACCTGCCTCTTTCCGAAATTATTAAAGCACAGGAGAATGCACTTGCAGAAGCAGCTCGCCCGTTTCTTGGTAACTTTGGGTTTTTACTAATCTCCATTGGGGCTTTGTTTTCTATTTCATCGGCTTTAAATGCCACTATTTTCGGGGGAGCCAACATAGCCTATTCGTTGGCAAAAGACGGAGAATTACCGGAAGTCATTGAACGTAAAATATGGTTTAAATCAACCGAAGGATTGTATATTACGGCCGGACTGGGCTTGCTATTTGCTTTACTTTTCGACCTAAGTGAAATAGCCACCATCACAAGCAGCGTATTTACTGTAATCTACATTTTCGTACTAATATCCCACCTTAAACTATACAAGGTGTTTGGTGGAAAACGGATATTAATAGGGTTTAACCTCTTGCTTTTGATAGCCGTTTTTATTGCATTAATGGTATATCAATGGCATACACAGATGAGCGCCTTTTACGGAAGCATCGTTATTTTTGGGCAG
>JALVAQ010000259.1 GCA_027011095.1 Bacteroidales bacterium | reverse complement strand
GTTTAAAATTACAAACTATTTATCCTTAGTATTACTTTTCTTTATTTTTGGTTGCAATACTGCCATTTATAAACAGGAAATGCAAAAAAAATACAATAAAAGTTTAAATTTCTTTCCACTTTATGTTGTAAGTCATTTTCCAAAAGAAGTTTCAGATAATTCATGGTTCCAAACAGATGTACCATTTAATAAGAGGTTAGCAGATTATTGTTTTGCTCATAATTATTTAATGTTTGAAAAATCTTATGAAAAATCTTCTTACCTACGACAAAAAGAGCATTACGATAGTTTAGCATTAGAAATGTTTTATACTGACTCGACATCAAATATCCTGATTTTTTCATATTGTGATTCAATGAAAGTTGATGGTGAAATATATAGAAACCAAGAGTCACTTGAAAGAAAAAATTTGGCTAAACACAATCTAAAGGAAGCTAACGGTTTGCCTGTTCCGTTATTTAAAATTGATCGGTATAAAGGGAACACCTATTCAGGATTATCCAACGATTTTAAAATATATATTCTGGATGCCAAACAGGGTAAATTTTTGAAAGATAAATATCTCTATGATTGCGAATGCCTTCCTAAAAAGTGGAAACATGGCTTTTCAAAAGGCGTTGCATTAAGTGATAAAAGAAAAGTGATTATTTATTGGGTTACGGTTTGGTAAATTAATACTGTGTGTTGTAAATAATATTCTTAATATGTCCCCGTTCCCCGCGCGATTGCATCGCGTGGGATAAAAAAATGAAATGCAATTACCCATACATCTGAGAATTTCTTAGCATTTTTCCTTCAACCACCTACCGCAATCGTTTCAATTAAGCTTTTATGCGTTGTTTTAAACCGGTTGTCTTACAAAAATGTTCAGCGTAAAAGAAGAATGATTTTTAACCCGATATTTTAAGTAATATTGCCAATTAAAAATCAATTAAAAAAAACAGAATAAAATGAGTCAAATAGTAAACATTCATGCCCGGCAAATCCTCGACTCAAGAGGTAACCCTACCATCGAAGTAGATGTAATGACCGAATCAGGTATTATTGGAAGAGCAGCCGTTCCTTCCGGAGCTTCAACCGGTGTTCACGAAGCCGTTGAGCTGCGAGATGGTGACAAATCCTATTTTATGGGAAAAAGTGTTATGAAAGCAGTTCATAATGTAAATGAAATTATTGCCGATGAACTTGCAGGTTATTACGTTACCGATCAGGTGGAAATCGACAAGCGAATGATTGAACTGGACGGTACACCCAATAAAGGTAAACTGGGTGCCAATGCCATTTTAGGAGTATCATTGGCCGCTGCCCATGCTGCCGCTCAGGAAACAAATCAGTATCTGTATCGCTATATCGGAGGGGTAAATGCCAAGCTGCTTCCCATCCCACAGATGAATATTTTAAACGGAGGTTCACATGCCGATAACAGTGTTGACTTCCAGGAATACCTGATAATGCCTGTGGGTGCCGAAAATTTCTCGCAAGCCATTCAAATGGGATCGGAAGTTTTTCATAACCTGAAGGCAGTACTTAAAAAAGCCGGACATTCAACCAACGTGGGCGATGAAGGTGGGTTTGCACCAAACCTCTCTTCCAACGAAGAGGCCATCACCTTTATTTTACAAGCCATCGAAAAGGCCGGATACAAACCCGGTGAAGATATTTATATTGCCCTCGACCCGGCAGCTTCCGAGTTTTATCTGCCCGAAGAAAATGTGTATCATCTCAAATGGTCAACCGGCGATAAATTAACCCCTGCCGAAATGGTTGACTATTGGGACAACTGGGCAAAAAAATACCCCATTATCTCCATCGAAGACGGTATGGCTGAAGACGATTGGGACGGGTGGAAATTGATGACCGATAAAATGGGTGGTAAAATCCAACTGGTGGGTGACGACATTTTTGTAACAAATATGAGCCGTCTGCAAAAAGGCCTTGACATGGGTGTTGCCAACTCAATTCTTATTAAACTGAATCAAATCGGAACCTTAACCGAAACCATTGATGCTGTTTCGCTGGCCAACCGAAATGGATACACAGCAGTGGTTAGCCACCGTTCGGGCGAAACCGAAGATGTTACAATTGCCGACTTATCCGTGGCATTAAATACAGGTCAAATTAAAACCGGTTCTGCCAGCCGCACCGACCGTATTGCAAAATACAACCAGCTGATGCGTATTGAAGAGAGCCTGGGAGACGATGCACAATATCTTGGCAAAAACTTTAAATACGCCAACAAATAAACAGAGGCATTACCCTGTCGAATGATATTTGGCAGGGTATTTTTTTTGCCGAATCTGTAAAATTGTACCTTTGTCAATAAATACTTTGTGATGAATAGAAATGACTATTATTTTATGAGAGCTTTCTTATTAACAT
>JALVAQ010000258.1 GCA_027011095.1 Bacteroidales bacterium | reverse complement strand
CTTAGTTAACATTCCCTGCGACCTGTCGGTAATATTGGTTACGTTTATGCCTGTAAGGTTTAGCCCGTTAAAGAAAACATAACCGGCTTTATCAGAAATCTTTTCTTTTTCGCTGTATTTAAAGTAGCCGTTTGTTATTAATAAGGTGTCGATAACAAAAGGCTGGTTTATTTTTTTAAGCGTGCCAATAAGTAAGGGACGGATTAATGAATCGCGGGGGAAAGCCTTGTCGCGATACAGATCGGCATGAAAATCCTTTGCGATTACTTTATTCAGATGAAATATGTTGTTTTTGTTCAGGTCGTTAAGCTTTACACCGGATAAAATGATTTGCGGAATAAAAAGGTTGGTACGGTCGGTTTGCCACCTGCTTTTTTCAAAAAAGGTTAATGTGTCAAAAAGTGGCTTTATTTTAAAGGAATCAATAACAAGCAATTGTTTCAAATGATTGTATGAAAAATGGCCGGCACTAATTTCATAAAGGCTGTCGCCGGTAATAAACCTGCGATTGTACATATCAGCCGAAAGGTTGCTAAACTGTATGGGAAGGGTGTCAATTGCTTTTGAAGGGTTTATTTCGAAACCTCCAATTTTAACTTTTACTTTTTCAGCACTCCACTGTTTTGAAAGGGAATTGCCGGTGTAGTAAGTTGCACTGATAGTTGGAAATAAAATAGAGTCGATGGTAAAACGGCTTATTAGTTTTGAGTATTTGTAAAGTCCTGAAAGGCCTGTGCTTTGCTGCTTTTCCTGCGCCTGATGTTGAGGGCGTGGAGTTACTATTTTCAGGTCTGTTTTTAAGATGTTAAGCCTTTTTACACTAAATGTAAGAGGAAAAACATCCGAAGCAGTAATTCCGCTCATTGAAATTAATCCTGACTCAATTCGTGACTGGTTGCCTGTATTTATGACAATATTTTGTAACATGAAAGTGCTGTCGTATGTGTTAAAAGCACCTTTTTTTATTACTGCTGAAAGACCTTTGCCGGGTTTGTAAACGGAGGCCGAATCGAACCGGAAAATGCTGTTGTTGACAAAAGGAATACCTGTACCGGAAGTGTTGTTTTGTTTTGCCAACGGAACGTACTCGAGGTTGAAATTGCTAAGATTGTAAACTGATGTGCCTGATTTTTCGGCGATAGCGTAACGAATTCGAATGTTTTTGGCCTGAAGAGTGTCGAATAATGTTTCAAACGGCAGTAGCTTACCAAAGTCCATGGTTATTGGTTTTTCCAAAGCCGTTGTATCTTTGGTAAAACTCCCGTGTTTTTGCTCAACATCAATGTTAATGCCGTCAAGCAGCAGTTGGCCGAACATTAGTTTGTTTTTTCTTAACAGATGATGGTAATCCAGATTACGGAAACCGATAAATTTAATGTAGAAATCATGAACATTCCATACCGAGTCGGAAAGGCTGTTTATTTTGATGTTG
Organism: Bacteroidales bacterium; assembly: GCA_027011095.1. Taxonomy (GTDB): domain Bacteria; phylum Bacteroidota; class Bacteroidia; order Bacteroidales; family F082; genus B16-G9. The sequence continues at coordinate 6,982 of JALVAQ010000258.1, read as the reverse complement.
TTAAATCCTAAAAAGCCGTTATCGCTTGCTAAATGTAAATTCCCGATGGTTGCCTTAAGCCCTGCCGAGGTTATTATTGTGTTTGAAAGCATTAGCTCTAATTCCTTTAGTGAGCTAAAAGGGTGGTCGGCAAGGTGTCCTGCTCGCAGGTGATTCCACGTAAGGCTGTAATCCGATTCAAAAGAGGCCGGGGCAGACGGTTTAATAGATGCAACCTTTATTTTTCCGTGTTTCACGGCAAAGTGTTGTATGTCAATTTTAAAAGCTGTGTTGTGTTCGGCATTGGCAACTGTTTTGGATAAAACAAAAGTGCTGTCTTGTTGGGCTTTGTTTTTTTTGGAAAGGCTCCATTGGGTTTCGGGAGCAATAAGAATAAGTGAATCGGCAGCGAGTTCTTTGTTGAAGATCAGTTTGTTAAGACTAAAAGATTTTAGCCTGAGGTCGCTTAATGAGGTTTTGCCGGAAGGCTCTGGCAGGGAATTAAACAGAGTGTTGTAAACGGTTAGGTTGTTACCATTAAGCCGGGTGGAGCCTGCTTGTACAATAAAATTATTTTGTTTGGAGAATAAAAATTTCCCCGTTACGAGATTTAAGGTGTCGTACTTAAATTGCCTGCTATCGGCATCAAACAAAGGGTTTTTTACCAATAGGGTGGTGTTGTTTACAATAAGGCTGTCAGCGTCATTATTTAAAAGGGTAACAAAAGTTCCTCCAGTAATTTTTATTTCACGAGGAATAAGTATTGTTAATATTCCGGACGAATCGTTTTGAATGGTTGACTTGTTGCTGTTTAACCTGAGTTTTGTATAGGGTCTTATCATAAAAACATCAAAGGTTTGCTTTTGGTTTTTTAACAGCTTTTTGAGGGACAGGTTGAGTTTTATTCGTCCCGAATGAAAATGAAAGTTGTCAACTGAATCGTGAATCAGAAATCCGTCCAATACAAATTTTCCCCGTTTGCTGTTGTATAATACTTTACCGCTTTCAAGGTGTAAGCCGGGCAGCAGCGTATTTGAAACAAACGACCGCGTAGAAAACGAAAACGATTTATAGTTAAAATGTTGATTGGGATTTTTAATGAACAGCGAATCGATTTGTATTTTTTTTAAGTTAACTGCAAGATTTTTAAAGAATAAAACAGTATCGCCCCGGTTTGTCTCCAAAAATAAATCGTTGTTTTTAAGTATCAGCGTGTCGGCGGTAACATGTTTAAAAAAGAAATCACGGGGTGTGGCAACTATTTTTTTTCCATTGCTCTTTTTCTTTCTGATGTGAAGGGTTCCGTTGGTAAGCACAAGCTTCTGAACCGTAGCTTGTTGAAGTGTGTCGCCCAAAAGGTGAAATTCGTCAGCCGTTAAGCTGCCGGCTTTTATTGTAAGCATACCTGCCGTATCGGCCACCTTGGTTGTTGGCAAAAAACCGAATCCAAAAGCCTTGAACCTGTTTTTTTCCGAGTGCCAGATGAGCGAATCAATTGCCAATGCGTAGTTCGATTGAAAACTTTTGTATAGCTTTTCGGCTTTGATATAGAGTGTTTTTGAAAGGGAGTTTAACCTTTGTTGGTTGTTGTCTATCGTGTTAAAATCTTCCATATATACGGTTAAACTGCCGGTTGAGAACTTTTTGGCGCTGTTGTGCCTGTCGGTAACATCAATGGCGCCATACCGGATTTCAACCTTTTTTAATTTTGCAGGAAAAGAAATATGAAAACCGGAGGTGCCGTTAACAAGCCTGATTACCTCTTCGGGATTTATCTTTATAACGTTGCCGGTTTTATTGGCTGTTATATATACGTCGGGCTTTGTAAAGATTAGTTTGTCGGCTTTTAACTGCTTGTCAAACAGCAATGTCCAAACGTCAAAGTTTTCCAATTGTACAGATGAAAAGGTTAGCTTTTCAAGCAGTGTGTTGTTCGATTCGTCAATAAACACACTGTCGAAGGTAATTTGAATACTGTCAGCCGTAACACTCATGGTACCGGGGCTAAAACTTAGTTTGCTCAGGGTGAGGTGTACATGGTGGTTGGTTTTTTCTTCCGTTATTTTTTGAAAGCTGCTTGTTAAAATATAGTTACGCAAAAGCCACAGGCCCAGTAAAACCAAGACTGTCAATGCCGATGAAATAATTGCTATTTTAACTCCTTTTCTCAATTGTTTACTGTTTATAAACATCCACATAAACGGGCAGGTGGTCGCTGTACCCGCCGTTGTAATTAAAACCCACGAAAGTACGGTTTAATTTCATTCCAAGGTTTTTTTCGTCTTTAATCAATAAAAAACCAGCGTCAAAAACATGCATGTTGTTGCTTTTTAAATTGATGCCCTTGGGTATTCGCATTCCGTGCGACACGATTACCTGGTCGAAAATAGCCCAGTCGGTGTTGTGCTTAATGGTTCCCGAGGTGTTGCCAAAGTCGAAAACGGGGGATAGTTCCTGCAATTTATGTTTTCCCTGATGCAGCAATAGCTGAATGCTTTTGTCACCGGGATTGTCGTTGAAGTCACCAAGAATTAAAACCTTTGCCAGCGAGTCTCTATCAAGAATCGAATCCGTTTCCCGTTGCAGGGTTCGCGCAGCGAGGGCACGCAACGATACCGTATTCATCATGCCTCCGTACCGCGATGGCCAATGGTTGTAAAATATATGCAGGGTATCGTTTAGCAAAATACCTTTTACATAAAGAATGTCGCGTGTGGTAAATTTGGGGTTGTCGGGGTTTTTTACCGGAACCGGTTTTGCCAACAGCACTGTAAACCTTTGCTTTTGGTATATCATTCCCACATCAATACCGCGCTTGTCGGGCGATTCGAAATGAACAATGCCATAGTCAAGTTTTTTAAGCGGCGTATTATTAATCAGGTCTTCCAGAATTCCGCGGTTTTCAATTTCTGCAAATCCCATTACCGAAACACCATTCCAGCCTCCAAGGGCAGCAATAACCTTGTAAATGTGCTCGCGCTTTTTATAGTATCGGGTTTTCGACCAGTGGTGGTCGCCTTTGGGTGTAAAGCCGTTAAAGTATTTTGTTGAGTCGTATTGGGTGTCGAAAAAATTCTCAACATTGTAAAATGCAATCCTGTCAAACTCCTGCGAAAGGGCAGATAGTGAAGTTGCTATGGCCAATAAAAATAATATGAATTTAAGGCTCTTTATCATTAACTACAAATTTAAGATTTTTAAAACAATCGACTGCCTCTTTATTTATAAATTTGCATTTTACCAATAGTTCAAATAAAAGACTTTAAACAAGTTTATACTTTTTAGATAGAAATTTTACAAAAATGAAGAAAATTATATTGTTATTATTTATTGTGTTGCCCGTTTTTATGTTTGGGCAAAACAATACCCATAAAATTAAGGTTGTAATTGACGGTTATACCGACAGTACGCTTTATCTGGCCTATTATTATGGTAATAAAGTAAAGTTGGCCGATACGGCTGTAAGGCACAACAAAACTTTTGTTTTTAAGGGCAACCAGCAACTGCACGGTGGTATCTATATTGTTGTTAGTCAAAAAAAGAGTAAGCTGTTTGAGTTTGTGCTGAACAAAAATCAAGACTTCACTTTAAAAACCGATACGGCCAACTATTCGCTTGATTTAAAGGTTTCGGGTTCGCCCGAAAACAAGCTCTTTTTTCGCTATCTCAAGTTTAAAGAGGCCGCTTATAAAAAGATAAAATCTCTTTCCGATTCGCTTAAAAAGATGGATGCCGAAAGCGCTGAAGCCAAATCGATAACCGGTGAAATCAAGAAACTTAACAACGAAAACAAGGCTTTTGAGCTTAAGATGATTGAAAAAAATCCGGGTACTTTTGTGGCGACTTTGTTAACGGCCATGCGTGAAATTGAAATTCCCGATTCGGTAAAAAACAGCCCCGACAGTACGGCGGCTTTTTACTATTACAAAAATCATTTTTGGGATCATTTTCCACTTAACGATGGCCGTCTTTTAAGAACCCCGCTGTTTGATAAACGGATAAAAGAGTATTTTGGCAATCTCGTTTTGCTTGATGCCGATTCGGTTATCACAGCCATTGATTATGTTATCAGCCTTGCCGAACCCAATCAGGATGTGGTGAGCTACCTCGTTTGGTATTTTACTTCGGAATATCAAAACCCGAAATATATGGGGTTTGATAAAATTTTGGTTCATCTCGTTGATAATTATTTCTCGAAACGCCCCATCGAATATACTACGCCATCGGTGTTGGAAAGTCTTCAAAAACGAGCCGATGTTTTGCGAAAATTGCTTATCGGAAAAGAGGCGCCTAACCTTATTGTAATTGATACGGCAGGAAATTATAAGTCGTTTTTATCCATGCCAAATCAATACACTATTTTGTTGTTTTGGGATTACAAGTGCAGCATCTGCAAACGGGAGATTAAAGCACTTAAAAAAATGATGGCCGACAATCCACCGTATGATATTGGCATTTTTGCCATAAACACCAACGGCGACCTTGAAAAGTGGAAGGAGACCATCCATGAGCGCAATCTGGAAAGTTGGACCAATGTAAATGGTACGCGCAGTGTTACCAAAGATTTTCATGATATTTACGATGTAAACGGTACACCGGTTTTGTATCTGCTCGACAGCAATAAACGCATCATTGCAAAAAAGCTAAAGGCCGATAAAATTATTCTGTTTTTAGACCATTACACACAAACTAAAAAGTAGGGATGATTTCTATTTTGATGTGCCGGAATAATTATTTGTAGTTTTACCGTATGATTTGTTTTTCCAACGCCAAAATTAACCTGGGCCTTCAGGTTACACGCTTTCGTGAGGATGGATTTCATAATTTGAGGTCGGTTGTTTATCCTGTTCCGTTGTACGATGGTGTTGAATTTAAGCCTTCCGAAAAGTTTTTGTTAACGGTTTGGGGAACCGGAGGTGAGCAGTTAAACAAAAACAATTTAATTGAAAAGGGGTGGCAGTTACTATCCAAACGGTTTGATATTCCCGCTGTTGAAGTCCATTTGCTAAAAACCATCCCGGTTGGAAGCGGATTGGGAGGAGGTTCGGCTGATGCCATCTTTTTTTTGAAAGAGGTACTTACTCATTTCCAGGTTGAATTGGCTGAAAAGGAGCTGCTTCAATTGGCAGCAGATTTATGCAGCGACTGTCCGTTTTTTGTTTTTAACAGGCCGGCGTATGTAATAGGGCGAGGCAATGTGGTGGAACCTTTGGATTTTAGTTTGGCAGGTTATTTTCTCATGCTTGTTTTTCCCGATGTGTCTGTTTCAACACCTGACGCTTTTAAGCGGATAGTCCCCAAAGCTCCGGAGTACAATCTTAAAAAGGTGGTTTTGGAAAAAGATTTTGAGGCCTGGCAAAAAATTCTGAAAAACGATTTTGAATCGGTGGTTCCAAAACATCTCCTGACGATTAAGACTAAGTTGTACGATGCCGGTGCCCTTTATGCATCGCTTACCGGAAGCGGTTCGGCTTTTTACGGCATATTTAAAAACAAACCCGAAGCAGTTGGCATACAGAATGCTAAAACGGTTGTATTGCGAATGGGTGATTGAGTGTAATTTACCTTCGGGCTAAACGCCCCGATAGCTATCGGAGGTTTCCCGACCAAAGCTCTTTCAGATTTGTAATCTGAAAGAAGATAACACATTAAAAATGTGGGAAATATGTCGTTCGGATTACAAATCCGAACGAGCATAGAGTTCTACTTACCTTACCCTCACCTCCGTGCCAACCGGAACGGAGATGCCTTTGGGTAGGTTGTTCATCTTTAACAGCTTGCTAAGCCTCATGCCATAAAGTTGTGCCACATCGTGCAGCGATTCGCCCTGACGTATGTGGTGATATTTGTACTTTTTACCGGCTTTTGCTTTTTTCTTCTCCAAATAAACTATTTCGCCGGTTACAATTTTATGCTTACGGCTAACCTCATTATATTTGTACAACTGCCAGGTATAAATTTCAAATTCGGCGGCAATTTTTTGGTAGGTGTCTCTTTGCCGGGCGAGAATAAGCTTTCGTTTGTTGTTGATATATATTTTTCTGCCGGTGGCAGATGTGTCCGATACTTTAAAAGTCGATATTGTGGGAATGGCACCTTCGGGATGGGTTTTTATCTTTTTCTTTCTTTTCTTTTGTTTCCCCAAAGCCTCTTTGTCGTATTGATCGAGATGATACTTTTCAATAATTTTTATAAGTAGTTGAGGGTATCTTGGGTTGGTTGCGTAGCCGGCTTTTTTAAGGCCGTAAGCCCATTTTTTGTAGTCGGTGATGTCGTACTCAAATAAAAAAGAGTAGCGTCCGCGTTGTGTTAAAAATTTGGAATGGTCGCGGTACGAGTCGGCAGCTTTGGGGTATTTTCTAAAGCACTCGTGCTTTTCGTCATCGTCCATATAAAATTTTTTGCCGTGCCAGTCGTTGTGGCATTTAATTCCGAAATGGTTGTTTGCTTTGCGTGCCAGCCGGCTGTTACCCGACCCCGATTCGAGTACGCCCTGTGCCAATGTGATGGAAGCAGGAATGTGATACTCCTTCATCTTCTTAATGGCTACCTCTTTGTACTTTTCAATATACTCCTCCGTTGTCATTCGCTGAGCGTATCCTCCAACGGAAACAATCAACAAAACAAACATGATGACAAACGAAACTGATTGGCGGAGTTTTCTCTTCATTTCCTCGCAAAGGTAATCGGTAAGTAAACGGAATTTTTACCCTTTAAACGGACTTTTACACAAAAGATTGTTTATGAGTTTTTATAGCTGATGGTGAGTTAATATCTTGTAGGTTACAGAAGCAAAATATCGATGAACCCTGAAGGGGTTCAATAAATTTTATTTAACCCTTTTAGGGTTATAATTAACTACCTGTTTCCCTTTTCCCTGCACTTCGTACAGGGCTATTCATGAGGCTGTTCAAAAAGAGCAGCCTTTTTAATTTATCAAGCAGCCGATTTTATTTGGTAACAAAAAAGTTTTTTAGAAAAAGAACTATAATCAATAGATTGT
>JALVAQ010000257.1 GCA_027011095.1 Bacteroidales bacterium | reverse complement strand
TTATTAGATGTTTTTCTTGCTCCAAACGTAGCCAGCAAAAGTAATTAATTTCGACAAACTTTTAGGAGTAAAAACCGATATAAATTTTATGGTCCCCATTCCCTTTTAAGCTGACAATATTTTGTTAGTTTAGCAGTTGATAATTAATAAACATCAATCCTAAATCAATACAAAATTTTAATCCCATGAAATTCTTTACCCCCTTTCTTTGGCTGAACGCGATTTTGCTTTTTTCAGCAACATCACTGTTTTCACAAAACCAGGAGTTTAACCTGAACGACAGTATTCCTTTCGACTCGAAAGTGATAAAAGGTAAGTTGGATAACGGGCTTACTTACTACATCCGGCAAAATGAGAAACCCAAAAACAAATTAGAGTTACGGCTTGTTGTTAATGCCGGTTCAATTTTGGAGGATGATGACCAACAGGGACTTGCACATTTTACCGAGCACATGTGTTTTAACGGTACCGAACATTTTAAAAAAAACGAATTGGTAAGCTATCTTCAAAACCTTGGTATTGAGTTTGGTAGCGATTTAAATGCCAACACGGGCTTTGATCAGACCATCTATATTTTACCGGTTCCTACCGATGATTCTGCCACCGTTGACAAGGGGTTGCTGGTGTTACACGACTGGGCCTCCGGAGTTACCTTTGCCGATGACGAAATTGACAAAGAACGCGGTGTAATTCTTGAAGAGATGAGGCTTGGCAGAGGTGCTCAACAACGCATGCGCGACAAATATTTTCCAACCCTTTTTAAAGACTCGAAATATGCCAAAAGGCTCCCCATTGGCAAAAAAGATATTTTGGAAAACTTTAAACACGAAACGCTTAGACGATTTTACAAAGAGTGGTACCGTCCTGACTTGATGGCCATTATCGCCATTGGCGACCTGAACCCTGCCGAAATGGAACAAAAGATAAAATCGCAATTCGGTAACATTAAGATGCCCGAAAAATATCGCCCCCGAAAAGAGTTTCCCGTCCCCGACAACCACGACACCTATGTTAAAGTGGTTAGCGACAAGGAAAATCCTTACACCATGATTCAGATTTTCTACAAAAACGATGTTGAAAAAACATCTACATGGAAAGACTACGAAAGAGATATAACCAGATCGCTTTTTAACGGTATGCTTAACCAGCGGCTGTCGGAACTTACCAAAGCTGCCGACCCTCCGTTTATCTATGGCTATTCAGGCTACGGAAATTTGGTTCGCAACAAAAACAGTTACATGTCCATTGCCATTGCAGGCCCTGATGGTGTTGAGAAAGGAATGAAAGCGCTGCTTACTGAAAATCAGCGGGTAAAAGCGTACGGTTTTACACAAACAGAGCTGGACAGATATAAAGCCGAATACCTTAAAAATATAGAAAAACAGTATAAAGAACGCCAAAGTACCGAATCGAAAAATTATGTTTACGAATATATCAATAATTTTTTGGAGGATGAACCGGCACCCGGCATTGAGGCGGAATATGAGTTCACGAAAGAAATCCTGCCGAAAATTTCGCTGGAACAAGTTAATGCACTGGCTGACAAATGGATAAAAAATTACAACCGTATGGTGGTAATTGCTGCTCCCGAAAAAGAGGGCATTACCCTCCCCACGGAGAACGAAGTAAGAAAATGGCTTGATGAAGCAGAAAGCCAAAAGGTAACACCTTACGAAGACAAAGTTTCTGACCGCCTGTTAATGGACAAAATTCCTGATGCTGCTGCCATTGTAGCCACGAAACATTTTGACAAAACAGGAATTACCGAATACACCTTTGCCAACGGTTTAAAGGTGGTTGTAAAGCCTACTAAATTCAAAAACGACGAGATACTTTTTACCTCCTCCGCACAAGGTGGTACTTCCATATTTCCAGATAACCAGTGGCGCTCGGCCGAATATGCTGACAAGCTGGTAAACGAAAGCGGAGTTAACGGGTTTACAAAAATTGAACTTGAAAAATTGCTCTCCGGAAAAAATGTCAGGGTCAACCCGGTAATCTTTACCAATTCGGAAAGAATTTACGGTTCATCCACACCAACCGATATTGAAACGGCACTACAATTAATCAACCTATATTTTACCAAACCCAACTTCAGCTCCAAAGCTTTCAAATCGGTTATTAACAAAGAAAAAATGATAATGACCAACCTGTTGAAAGACCCTAACACCTACTACCGCGATCAGGTAAAACGAATCCGTTCCGACAACAATCCGCGAGGCAATTACCTCATCACTCCCGAAGAGCTAGACAACCTAAACTTTTCCGTTGCCAAAAAGGCATATAAAAAACTATTTGGCAATGCAGCCAACTTCACTTTCTTTTTTACCGGAAACCTTGATATGGACACCATTCTACCCATGATGCAAAAATATC
>JALVAQ010000256.1 GCA_027011095.1 Bacteroidales bacterium | reverse complement strand
TTACCGCGATCTCGGAATCCGTCCTCCCAAAGGGCCGGTTAAAAAAACAGTTTATAAGGGTTTAGACCAAAAGAGCCGGGTAAGCATCTTTTTCAACGGCGAAACCAAATACAAACCCGAAGAAGAATACCTGCTTTCATCGCTTGGAAAAGTACTCACCATCAAACTGATAGAAAATCTAAGGGAAGAGAAAAGCGGTGTTTATGGAGTTGGTGCCTCAGGATATTTAATGAAGTTTCCCTATTCCAATTTTAATTTTATTATCGGCTTTCCCTGCGGGCCTGAAAACGTTGAATCGCTTACCAAAGCTGCTTATGATGAGGTTGAAAGAATTAAGAAAGAGGGGCCTGACAAAGCTGATGTTAAAAAGGTAAAAGAATCCCAGCTTGTTAATTTGGAAGAAAACCTGCAAAAAAATAGTTACTGGCTCAATAAAATGGACAGCTACTGGTGGCTGGGAATGAATCCCGATAAAATATTGGATCAGAAAAAAGATATTGAAAAACTAAACGCCAAAGCGCTCAAAAAAATCGCCAACAAATATTTAAAAAACAAATATAAAATTGAAGTGGTTTTGATGCCGGAGAAGCAGTAATTATAAACAAAGGTAAGCCCTTACAACAGTTTGGTTCAGGTTACAAATAAATCAGGCCGCAATTAAAGAACAATTTCTCCGGCAAATAAAATACCTTTGCCCGCAATGAATAAATTTGATTTAATTGTAATTGGTGGCGGCCCGGCGGGCTTGCTGGCTGCAGGAAGAGCAGCAGAAACGGGCTGTAAGGTGCTGATTTTGGAGAAGATGAAACAGCCGGGGCAAAAGCTGATGATTACCGGCAAAGGAAGATGCAACATCACCAACATTGCTACCGTTAGCGAATTTATTACCCACGTTTATCCCAAGGGTCGTTTTTTGAAGCCTGCTTTTTCGCAGTTCTATTCAAAAGAAATCATCAACCTGCTGGAAAAATATGGTGTTGATGTTAAACTTGAACGCGGCGGGCGCTATTTTCCGGCGGGCAATAAGGCATCGGAGGTAGTTAAGGCCTTGCTAAAGTGGGTTGCCGAATTAAAGGTTGAAATAAGAAGTAACCACAAGGTTGAAAAACTTCTTATTGAAAACGGCAAGATTACAGGTTGCAAAGCCAACGGTCAGGAGTTTTTTAGCCCTCGTGTGGTTTTGGCAACGGGAGGCAAATCGTATCCTGCAACAGGCTCAACCGGCGATGGCTACCGGTTAGCCAAAATGGCAGGACATACAGTTGAAGAACCTAAACCGGCACTGGTGCCTCTTGAAACTGCCGGCAACACCGCTCAACAGCTACAGGGCTTAAACCTCAAAAACGTAAAAGCGGTGGTTTGGTCTTCAGACAAAAAGGTAGGCGAAGCGTTTGGCGAAATGATTTTTACGCACTTTGGCCTGTCAGGCCCCATTATATTAACACTAAGCCGACTGGTGGTTAACGAGCTGTACAAAAATAACAAGGTTGAAATCAGCATCGACCTAAAGCCTGCCCTTGATGACCAAAAACTTGATAAAAGGTTGCTGCGCGATTTAAACGAACACGGAAAAAAGCAGATAGGCAATATTTTCCGAAGTTGGCTGCCCGCTTCAATGATACCGGTATTTCTTAATAAGCTAAACCTTGATGCGGCCAAACCGTGCCATCAGGTGTCATCGAAAGAACGAAAGCAAATCAGGCTTTTGATGAAAAACCTGCGCTTTACCGTTACCGGAAGCAGGCCGTTTAAAGAGGCCATTATTACTTCAGGCGGGATTCCCACCAACGAGATTAGTGCCAAAACCATGGAATCTAAAATTGTTCAGGGTCTATATTTTGCAGGAGAAATTATTGATTTGGATGCCGAAACCGGCGGCTACAATCTTCAAATTGCCTATTCTACCGGGTGGGTTGCAGGCAACTCGTGCAAACTACCCTTACCAGCTTCCACCGGCACCGCCGCCGCCAAAACCACCGCCACCGAAGCCGCCGAAACCGCCTCCGCCAAAGCCTGAGCCTCCGCCAAAACCACTGCCTCCTCGTCCGCCCATCATGGAACCAAGGAACATGCCTGTCCAAAACGAGCTGCTTCCACGGTTGCTCATGGAGTGGCGTCCACCACCGCTTATTCTAATTAAAATAAAAATAATAATCAGGATAAGAAAAGGCAAAATAGCAGTTAACGGGGAGCTTTTACTAACCTTATTATAACCCTTGGCAGATATTTCACCGGAAGCCATTTTCATCAATACAGTTGTCGCCTGATCGATACCTTTAAAATAATTGTTTTGTTTAAAATAAGGTATCATTTCGTTATCCACAATTCGGTTTGCTATGGCATCGGGAATAGCCGGTTCAAGTCCGTAACCAACTGCAATAAAAGCATATCCCCTATCGCGACTGCTGTATTTTGGTTTTATCAGCACCACAATGCCATTGTCGAATTTCTTTTGGCCTACCCCCCACTTTTCACCCACTCTGTAGGCAAAATCGGCTTTATCGTAGCCGTTTAACGATTTTACTGTCAACACAACTATTTGGTTTGAGGTAGTATCGTGAAAATTACGAAGTTTACTTTCGAGATATTGCTTCTGCGAAGCTGACAAAATGCCGGCAAGGTCGTTAACAAGCCGTGGCGGGTTGGGAGGATCGGGGATATCCTGTCCAAAAACACCGGTAACAGCTAATGCCAACACCACTACGGCAAATACAATTTTCTTCATCATTGTTATAATTATTTATCTGTGAATAAAAAACGACATGGTCAATTAAGCATCTGGTTTTAGTGTCAAGTCAACTTCAAAGTTACGTACTTAGATTGCTTCCGATAGCTATCGGAACCTCGTACCTCGTCATCGCGACGACGTAACTTTGAAGTTGACATGACATTAGTTCTTCCCGAAAGAAATATCATCCGACAGTTCATTTACATCATCACTTTGATGCGGAAAATACTTTTTAAGTGCCCTGCCTGCTTCAAGTATTCCGTTTACCAGCCCCTGTGCGAAATCACGTTGCTGAAAACGCAAAGCCATACCGGTTTTAATTTTTTCCCAGAAGTTATCAGGAACAGCTTTATTTATACCCTCATCACCGACAATGGCAAATTTACGGCTCTTTACGGCAAGATAAAACAGAACTCCGTTGCGAAGATCGGTTTTATGCATGCCCATTTTTCCAAACCAATGGGTTGCCCTTTCCAGCGCATCGCCCGGGCAGTTGTTTTCGATATGCACCCTGATTTCACCCGAGGTATTTAACTCCGCCTCTTTAATGGCTTCCACTATTTGCCGGCGTTCCTCTTTGGTGAAAAAGTTTTTTGCTGATAATGCCATAACTTAAAATTTAACCTCCGGTGCTTTGTCAGAACCCTGCGCAGCTTTAAAGTATGGTTTTTGTGTAAAACCAAACATGCCGGCATAAATATTATTGGGGAATGTTTTTATGTAAGTATTGTAATCCCTCACCTTTTCGTTGAACTTTCTGCGCTCAACGGCAATACGGTTTTCGGTTCCTTCGAGCTGCGCCTGCAAATCCAAAAAGTTTTGATTGGCTTTCAGATCGGGATATTTTTCAACCACCACCATCAATCGTGACAGTGCACCTGACAATCCGTCCTGTGCCTGTTGAAAATTCTGCAATGCCTGCGGATTTAAATTGTTCGCGTCAATATTTACCGAAGTAGCCTTGGCACGAGCCTGAACAACCCCTTCCAGGGTTTCCTTTTCATGTGTTGCGTAGCCCTTAACGGTGTTGACCAGATTGGGAATCAGGTCGGCACGACGCTGATATACATTTTCCACCTGCGACCATTGGGCACTTACCTGCTCTCCCTTGGTAACCATGTCGTTATAGGTACCTTTAAACATCGAATAGATGCCAATCAACACCACCACAATTACGATAATAACAATCCAACTTTTTTTCATTTATTATTTTTTAAACGGTTAGTACTCTTTTACATAAAATGGCTTACCTACTCTTTCAATGTGGTCGAGTAAATTTTTGTTATCAATATTACTCAGTAAAGAAATATCAAAAGTGTACGGTAACAACAAATCATCTAATTTATCTTCAATTTTATAAACAGTAGTTATATCAATATCCGTACCAATTAAAACCAAATTGATGTCGGAGCCATTTTCATACGTTCCTTTTGCTCTGGACCCATACAAAACAGCCTTTTCAATCTGAGGAAACATCTTGAACACAGCAATGGCTTCATTAACAATACGATCCGGCAGGCCAAACGACATAATGTACTCCTTTTACTTTATTAAACTTATTAGTTTCCGGTGCAACTTCTCGAATTCATAATAATTGCTATCGATAATAGCATCAACAATTAATTCTGCCGTTTTCTGATTGTAAGTGTGTGAGGTTTGATTTCTGCTTTTAATCATATCCATCCATACTTCACCATTTTCAATCAACTCATACCTAAATGCCTCTCTTGTTGCATCTTTTGAGCCATAGATATCTTTATTACCTCTGTCCTTTAAAAAATCTCTCAATGTTTTCCAGGCCAACTCATGTGTGTATTCGAACGATTGTATCAGCCCCTGAACCTCCAATTCCGTCAAAGGCCGCTCCTTTGACAAATCAATGGCAGATTTCATTTGCAAAAGTGCTTTTGAATAATCATCAAAACGCTGTACCCATCTTATATCCTGATTCATATTAACATTTTTTCAAATACACATTGCGTGTCCGGCTATGGTGCGTGCCGTTTTTTACTTCTAATTTTCTTAACTTGTTCTTCCCTCCAAATATACGACATATCTTTCTTAATTACAAGTATGTGGGGCATGCACTATAAGCCGTTGTTGTTATAGCCAGTTTTATTCATTTTTCTATTAATAACCTCTAAATTCTCTTTAAAAGAAATTAGTTTTAGTTCATTTAAAATTTCTTCAAACTTGTCTTGGGTTATTATATTCCAATCATTCCTTTTTACTATCTTTCTTAATCCCCAACCAGTCAGCGTAACACCTTCCTTTTTGTATTTCTTCTTTATTTCTAACACTTCTTTTTGGAAATTCTTAAAATACCTCAAGTCATTACCAATAGTTATTAATACCGATTTCTTGTCAAGACTTAAAAAAATTGGAACGTCTGATTTTGTGTCAAGAATACGCATTTGTAAGAAATCATATTTGGGATTATGAGGTATCCCTATCAATTCCAAACCAAATTTTTCCCGGAATCCTACTGGAATTGAATCGTAAAACTTTGTTAATGATTTTACCTGACTATATGTAGATGTGATAGCAAGCAACCAAATAAATATTCCAAATCCATTACCAAGAATAAAAGAAATAGCAAAAATTTCAAGCAAATCAACTAAGGAATAATTTTCATATCCAGTAATTATTGCAATAATCGCAAATATTGAAGTAAATATTACTCCAACTATTTTTAATAAACTCTTTGTTGTTTCTTTAGTTAAATTGTAATATTCTTTAAAATTCATTATAATTTATCTGTTGCTATTCATATTGGGCACAACGGCTGGGCGATGTGCCGTAGCCGTTTGCTTTGGGTTATTTTTGATTTATAAAACTCATTTCAAATTTACATAAAAATTTCAAAATGATGAGTTTAACCGGCTATGGTGTATGCGCTATTGTTACGCCAGTTTTACTATATATTTAATCAGAATGTTCGTCTTTCCAATCATCAATTTCGTATACAGCCGTCATCTCGTCTATTATTCCAGCATTAATCTGAATTTGTAAACATGTTGACGCAACAGTCCTGTCATTAGTTTCTCGGATGATTTCATTAAGAACTTTTATTAACTCTTTATCAATCTTTACTTCTGTTACTTCATAATAGTTTTCTAATCCTTCTAAAGCATTATATTGTTCAGACTTATTCACACTTTTTATAGAATTCAAGAATATTTTCTTAACATTCAATATGTTATAATAATTAATCAGGTCTGTTAATAATTTTAGTGCACTTGCTCTTCTAAGTTCGCTGCCTTTACTACTATCATCTGGCAATTCAAGAATTTCTTCCGATAATCCAATTAGTCTTGAC
>JALVAQ010000255.1 GCA_027011095.1 Bacteroidales bacterium | reverse complement strand
GGTCAACACCCACCACCTCTTCGGTAATGGGATGCTCTACCTGCAAACGGGTATTCATTTCAAGGAAATAGTAGTTCAGGTTGTCGTCAACAATAAATTCAATGGTTCCGGCACCAGAATAGTTAACCGCCTTGGCAGCCATTACAGCATGGCGTCCCATCTCCTCTCTCACTTCGGGAGTCATCAATGGTGAGGGAGTCTCTTCCACCACTTTTTGATGACGACGTTGCACCGAGCATTCGCGCTCAAAAAGGTGAACACCATTGCCATGGTTGTCGCACAACACCTGAAACTCAATGTGGTGGGGCGAATCGATATACTTTTCAATATAAACGGCATCGTTGGCAAACGAAGCTTTGGCTTCTGATTTGGCGGCATTTACCGAAGATACGATATCCTCTTCGTTGCGTACCAGCCGCATACCCTTGCCACCGCCGCCGGCACTGGCTTTAATCATCACCGGCAAGCCTATTTCTTTGATTACCTTAACGGCATCGTCAACATCAATAATAGGTTCGGTAGTACCCGGCACAACGGGAACATTGGCCTTTTGCATGGTTTGACGGGCAGTAATTTTGTCGCCCATGGTGTTAATGGCATGCGATGAAGGGCCTATAAAAATAATCCCCTCCTTTTTACACCTGTCCGACAATTCAGCATTTTCAGAAAGAAAACCATAACCGGGGTGAATGGCGTCGGCACCCGATTGTTTGGCCACCTCAAAAATTTTATCAATTACCAGATAACTTTCTGCTGATGGCGCCGGTCCGATGAAATATGCCTCATCCGCATAGCGCACATGCAGCGAATCGCGGTCAGCTTCCGAAAAAACAGCTACCGATTTGATACCCATTTCGCGACAGGAACGCATCACCCTGATGGCAATCTCCCCCCTGTTCGCAATTAGTATTTTTTTTATCATAAATATATGTTTACACTGGTATCCAGTATGTTATACAATCGTTATAAAAAAACAAGGGTGTAAAGATAAAAAAATTAAAAAAGGGTCATGTTTTAAAACAAACATTTCAACACAACGAAAAGAATCCTTTTTTTTCGTTGTGAATAAATAATTGTTAAATTTGAAAATAAATTAATGATAACTTAAGTGAGAAAATTTTTCCCGATTATACTTATTCTGTTTTATGGTTTAACAAGCTCCTCCGGTTACAGTAAAACAATAAAAGCTGTATCGCCGGGCAAAGCTGCTTTACTTATTGACAGTTTGGAATCGTTGTTGCCTAATGCTCCTTTAAAAAATAAGGCGGTTCTTTACGATACGTTGGCAAGCCTTTCCGAGGTTTTATCGCAGCAGCAAAGTCTTGATTATTACTTAAAGCTTTACCAACTTCCTGATACGCTCGCAAGTTATTCACAGCGGATAAAGGCCACTCGAAAAATAGCAGGCATTTACCTGAACATGAATCAAATAGGCAAAGCTAACTATTATATTGAAGCCTATGCAGAGGAGTTAAAAAGATATCCGCAGCAAACCGGACTGGAACTGATTAACTCCCTATCGGAAAAAAACACCAACAGTACACAAAACCACTTTAGCATTACAAAAAATGAGGTATTGATACTTCTTATTTTGTTAATCATTGTTGCCATTTTTTATCTTTCATATATACACAGGAGATTTAAAAATATTGAAAAGAAAAAGAAGTTGCTGCAACGTGAAGCAGACATCATCAGGTTAAAAAACAGGGAGACTGAAGAAGAACTTGAGAAAATAATTAAACGCAAAACCGCTATTGAAGAAAAGGAAATTGCAGCGGTGAACAAAACCCATCTTAACTTAAAAAAAGAGCTTAAAAAGATTGAAGAATCGATTTATAACAGAAATGCCTTTTTAAATGGCCTGGGACCTGAATTGCGAACTGCTTTAAGTTCCATATTAGGCTTTTCGGATGAATTGAAAAACGAAGTTAAAGAATTGGGAGACAAAGAACTGAAAGCCAACTCTATCGACCTGTATGCAAAAAACCTGCAACTTGATGTTATTCTTGAAAATATGGTTGATATGTCGGGTGCTCAAATAAACCTTCTTTATCTCGACCTTAAACCGCATAGCATTTTATCAATAGTTGACAAAGTACGCACATCGCTTGAATATTTGACCGAAAACAACAAAGGGAGTTTGAAAGTTTCCATTGCCAAAAAGGTGCCTCAGGTAAAGGCCGATGCCGAAAAACTTATCAGGGTATTAAACGACATCATTATAAATGTACATAAACAGTCGGCAGAAGGTGCAGTTACGCTAACTGTTAGTACCAATCAACAAAAAACCAAAGTAACCTTTTTGGTGTCAAACACAACCGGCAGGATGTCAAGGGTATATGGCAAAGGTGCAACTCCGGCTGATTCGGACAACGACCCGGGTAAAACACAAAGTAATTTACAATTATATACAAAACTATTTGCTTCAAGAAAGCTTCTCGCAGCCATGGGCGCAAGTATGCAGGTAAGCCTCGTTACCAACGAAGAGGTTAACATAACGGTGGTGCTTCCTGCTGCGGCTTCAACGCCAGAAACTGCGAAAGAAGACGACTCAAAAGCAGGGCAGACGCAAACAAAAGCTTTATTGGTTAGCAATGTGGATATTTTTCTGGTTGAAGACGACAGAATGAACAGAATGGTTATCGAAACCATGTTAAAAGATGCCGGTAAAGTTACCACTGCCGTGGATGGTGAAGAGACCCTCCAGATTATTGAAAAATATCACAACGAGGGTAAAGTGTTTGATATTATGCTGTTTGACATCAACCTGCCTCCGCCCTGGGATGGTATTGCCTTAATGCACCGGATTAAAAAAGATTACCCCGAATTTAGAAAAGTTCCGTTTGTGGCGCAAACAGCCTATGCCATGGCCTCCGACCGGGAAAAATTTCTCAGCGAAGGATTTGACGACTACCTGACAAAACCCATCAACAAAGCTGAACTGCTTACTATTATACACCATCAGCTGGAGCTATTTAAGAAGCCGGGCGATAAAAAATATTTTTAGGAAAGGATTTGTTAAAGGTTTCAGTTTGCAAGCCTGAAAGAGCTGTAAAGGTATTACTTGCTTCCGAAATCGTTTGCAGTGTACTTTCCACTTGATAGACCTATTAACAATTCTTAAAATGATGTAATCCGTTAATAATGTAAGTAATGGATTTTTGTTTTTGTTGTACCTTTGCTTCAATAAAAAAATAAGAGATATGACAACTAAGATTTCAGAAAAAATCAAACCCGGATTTGTTTGGGGTGACGATGTTCAAACAATATTTAAAATGGCTAAGCAGCAAGGTTTTGCCATTCCCGCCGTAAATGTTGTGGGTAGTAATTCAATTAATGCTGTGCTGGAAGCAGCCAAAACGGTTAACTCGCCGGTTATCATTCAGTTTAGTAATGGTGGCGGTGCATTTTATGCCGGCAAAGCCATCTCCAACGACGGGCAAAAAGCAGCTATCGCAGGTGCTGTTGCCGGAGCAAAACACATTCATGAACTGGCAGAATTATACGGCGTTCCCGTTATTATCCATACCGACCATGCCGCTAAAAAACTACTTCCGTGGATTGACGGTTTATTGGATGCCGGCGAAAAGTTTTTTAAAGAAAACGGAAAGCCTTTATTCAGCTCGCACATGCTTGACCTGTCAGTTGAACCCATTGAAGAAAACCTGGAAATCTCGAAACGCTATTTTGAGCGCATGAATAAAATGGGCATGACCCTTGAAATTGAACTTGGCATAACCGGTGGTGAAGAAGATGGTGTTGACAACAGTGGCATCGACTCTTCAAAGCTTTATACCCAACCCGAAGAGGTGGCATTGGCATACGAAACTCTTTTGTCGGTAAGCCCCCGATTTACAATTGCCGCCGCCTTTGGTAATGTGCATGGGGTGTACAAACCGGGTAATGTTAAACTGGAACCGGTTATTCTGCACAACTCGCAGGAATACATTCAAAAGAAATACAATACCGATGAAAAACCTGTGAACTTTGTATTTCATGGTGGTTCGGGTTCGGAACCTAAAAAAATTAAAGAAGCGGTTTCGTATGGTGTGGTTAAAATGAATATTGACACCGACACCCAATGGTCATTTTGGAATGGCGTTAGAAAATATGAAGCCAAATATCACGACTATCTGCAAAGCCAGATTGGTAATCCTGAGGGCGAGGATGTTCCCAACAAAAAATATTACGACCCACGTAAATGGCTCCGCGAAGGCGAAACCTCTACCGTTGAGAGATTAAAAATTGCTTTCGACGATTTAAATTGTATTGACAGGTATTGATGAAGTTGTTTAAAATTAACTCTTTATTCTCCAGAACCATATAATCTGTTGGGCTGAATTTTATTAAATTTCACCTATTCAGTTACAACGGTGAGGCTATACACCGTAAGGTGTGATTTAACTACCAAGTTTCAAATGTATCAAATATTTTGATTGGACGAGTAAAACTTCATTTTTACTCCAGAAACCCTTATGGTGTATAGGCGGTGTTGGCAACCGTGCTTTTTTATTTGTGCGTTGGAGCTGGTAAGCTTATTGGCAGGTTTAGAATGTGGGAAAGCTTGTGTGACCTGCCAATGTGCTTAACGGCATAGGGTTGGCATCTTGTCGTTTTTTTTAATGGTTAATAATAATTTTGTTTATCAAAAAAAGTTACCGCTTTTGGTAGTAAAGTAGATTATATAAAATCCGTTTTTATAAAAGGTAGTTCAAGGAAGGGATGATATTGTTGGTGTAAAAACAGTTGTTTTACCGTGTATGTGCGATTGCAACAACATCTTAATCAAGTTAAAAAACATTCCGAAATATTGAGAGGAACAAATAGGGCTATAAAGCGTGGCGGGTTTTGAAACGTTTAACTTTCAACTTACTGTATTGTTTTATTAAAGTGTAAGAGATTGTATTGCGTTACCCGCCATGCTTCTTTATAAGCCCGTGTTAGTAAACGGATTTAATGATTTCCTATTTCATAATTACCATTTTTTTCATTGATTTACGTTGGTCGTTAATGTATATTTCGTATAAATAGATTCCGTTTTGAAAGGTGTTTGCATTAAAATCTATGTAATGTGTTCCTTTAGATTTTGAACCTTCGTTGTATGTTTTTATCAATTGGCCTGCATAATTATAAACTTTTAATTGAACATTTGATTCTGCTGAAAGGTTATAAGTGATACGGGTTGTTGCGCCAAACGGGTTAGGGTAATTTTGTGATAAAATACCGTCCTCTGTCGAACCATTATTAATTTGTTGATGACTTTGATTTTTCTTAATGGGCAGCAACGACAGAAGATAATTTACTTTTTCACGATATTCTTTTTCCGAAGCGGGAATAAATTCAGAATATTTGCCTTTTGCAACCGAACGGTTTGATGTATCATTTTCCATTAACAAGTATGTATATCCCAAATCAATAACAGCAAAGATGCTATCATCCGGCGTTTCGGGGTTGTCAATAATATCTTCATAATGGTCGATGGCATTTTGCCAGTTTTCAAGTCTTACCTCACATTTATTGGCCATGAATATTCCAAGTTTTGCAAGGGTGGTATCAGCCTGAATAGAATCGTTGGTTTGATAAAAACTTTTTAACGTGCTATAGTCGTTGGTTAAAAACTGCTCTAATGCAAACAGTTCTTTCATGGCCGATTCGGCAAATTGAGTATGTGGGTAGTTGTTAACAACCGAATCAAAATAAGTTTTGGCCTGCGTGTATTCCAAACTGTCAAAATGGGTAAGTCCGGTTTCAAATACCTGTTTGGCAATTTCGGTTGATTTATTACCTCCGCCGCCATTGCCCGGGCACCAGGTTGGGTCAACCATATAGCCTGAAGGATACAAATCATCGGCAGCATTAAAATTATTCCCCCAGCAATTATATTTAACGTCTTTAAGTGCATTTCCGTTACCGGAAGGCTCATAATAAACCATGGGGTCATCAGGGTTACCCTGATTATCTTCGTCAATAATGGCGTTATAGTGGAACGACCACGGAAAACTACCGGTTGATGCATAGACTTCGTAACTGTCGTTATTGGTAATGTAATTTACATCATCGAATGTAGTAGCACCCGGATTGCCGTATAAAGAGATATTGCAGTTATCATTAAACCTTACACCATATTTGTTGTTGTGGATGTAATTTGACGAAATGGAAGCGGTGGAGTTATAAATACTCATTCCGCTTTGGGTGCAGTTGTAAATTTCGTTACCAAAAATATTTTGGTTACCTGATTGTCCCTGACCGGCATCAAACATTTGAATACCATTGTAATATCCATGCATGGTATTGTTTTGAATATTAAAATTATCATAACCCCATAAATCAATAGCAGCCATGGTAATAACAGTTTGAAAAGTACAATTAGTTACTGACGCTGTTAATCCGGGGATATTTGATTTATTTTTTATATAGAGCCAGGTATTATTGAACGATGTATTGCTAACAGTAATATTTCCATTATAAATATTAGCCATTAGATAACCTTGTTCAGTAAACGATGAATTCGAAATTATGAGATTCGGGCAATAACTGGTAAGTTCACTTCCATTAAAAGTTGTTTGATCGAAAGTTGTTGTATTATCATTTGAAAGATTGACATTTACATTATTAAAAGTAACGTTTTGTTCAGGTTCTATATATCCATAAACATTTATGCTATTATCATTGACACTTACATTTTCATTTAAGTCTAATTCTCCGTCTTCATTTACAATAATTTTACCATCATCACCAGTTAGGTATAATACAGAGCCGTCATCAATAGTAAAGGTCATATCTTCAGGCACAGTTAATGTATTACCGGACATATAGTTACGGTTGGTAAGTAAATAATCATCAATTAATACACTTCCTGACATGCCATATAATGTTATCAGATTATTATATTCTGTTCCGCCATCGTAACCAATTTTATCTTCATTTACAGGTATTTCATAACATTCCCAACATTGATTATCAGGATGATAATAACCATTAGTTGACCATGCATCCATATAGTCGGCATAGGTAAATGCTTCTTCCATTTGCACAAAGCCGTCACCATTCAAATCCGGATTATGATCAGCCGGATGGTCGGTAAATGGATAATACTGGTTAAAAGGAAATGAACCGGGTTCATATTCATAAGTTTTCCATGGTTCATCAAAAATAGGGTATCCTTTTCGTGCAGCAGCCGTCCAGTAAAAAGAGTATTCCATATAACGGTTATTAGTCATATAAAACTCAGTGGTTGAATATAAAGTGGCATTTGTCGCCGTATGCACCGTGCGGTTTTTACAACTTACGTTATAACTGTTAAAATCAGTTAATTCCGTTGCAAAGTCACCCGAAAAACAGGGTTGTACTAAAAACAACATTTGTGCACAATTAATATTTTCAACGTGTTGTGCAAGTTCATTATCATACAAATAATCGTAATAAGGCCCCGGGTAAGCACATGCAAGTGTAGAATGATTGTTTATATTTATTCCGTGTCCTTCAATAAATACAAAAAGTTGATCTCTTGGTGTTAAGGCCGGAATATTCGGATCGGATGAACTTGTACCGGCAAGGTTGTCAAACGTTTCCAAAATGCGTGATTTGGAAGCGTTGTAGTCAATGTCATAATCATGATTTGGTTCATCTTTATCCAAATCTCCACCTGAAACAGGGCTTGTACCGTTATAATAGTGTACATAAATATGATCTTTAGCATACCCGTAAACATTTACAAGTGTGCAAAACATGGCTGATGCATCATTCCAGAAAAAGTTATGATATTCCTGATGCGGATCCATAACAACATCTTCTGTTACAATTATAACCGCATATAAATGTTCGTTGACGGTAACCGAGCGAGTTTGTGTGTTTTGGTTTGGCGGTATGTTGGCTTCAGGATAACGGTAAATTTGCTTAACCAAATCGAAATCGACACTGTCGGCTGTGGTAAAATCGTAAGGATAAAAATCCTTATTTGTTATTTGATAATTTCCCGTAATGGTATCCATAAAAATATAACGACAATCGTGTGCCCAACCTGAATTGGGATGATCGTCAACGTAAAAAACCCAATTATAACTGTATGGGCATAAAAGACTATCACCATCGCGTACAATAATCCTGTCTTGATTTGTTTTTAACGGGATAACGGAATAAACATTGATTTTACCGGTATCGGCAACAACAATTTCATTTAATACTTTTTGAATGGCTTGTTGTCGTGTGAATTGCGCATTGACTTTTGTAATAGAGAAAAACGATACTACTACAAATAATAAAATAAATTTATATTTCATAATACATTAAATTTGTAGCCGTTACCGGCGGCGGGGAGAAACCGGACTTTTGTTGCAAACGGTTGGCCGGTTTTCTCCTCTGTTCCGGTAATAGCCTGGTTTATAAATCAGTTAATTTCACCACCGTGCGTGTTGTAATTTGTCTGCCGGCCTGCAGGCGTATTAGGT
>JALVAQ010000254.1 GCA_027011095.1 Bacteroidales bacterium | reverse complement strand
GTTTACTATTCAAAAAAAGAAGTTTACAATAATTTTGAAATACTGCGCGATGTGCCAAACATAGCCGTAAAAAAAATAAATTACCGTTTTGTAAAACTGATAAATGAAGCAAAAAAAAGAGTTGTCATTGAAACCCCTTATTTTCTACCCGGATATCTGCCCAGAAAAGCCATGATAAATGCTGTAAAACGAGGTGTGGAAGTGCAGGTAATTATGCCCCGGCAGTCGGATGTAAACATTGTTGATATTCTCAGAAATAAATATTTGGGGCCACTGGCAAAATCGGGTATTCAGTTTTTACTTTACACCAAGGACAACCTGCACGCAAAGTTAATGCTGATTGACGACGATACTTTCGTTATCGGTTCGTCAAACTTTGATTACCGAAGTTTTAGATATATGTTCGAGATTGTTTTAATAGGCCACGAAGCCTCCATAATAAATCAGATAAAAAACCATATGCACGAAACCATTTCAGATTCGGCACCTTTTAATTACGACAGATGGGTAAATCGCCCCTTTATTAATAAAATTTTCGAATGGTTCCTGCTACCCTTCAGGCATTATCTGTAAATTGCGGATATGGGTTTGTATGTGGTTTTTTGACGGGTTTTGAAATATAAAACGTTCAGCCTGCCATAATGTTGATTAATTGATATATTTCATATTTAGCATATTGCTCCCAGTAAACCATGTACATTGTCAGAGCCGGTACTTTTACACCCACCAATCAAAGTTATCCGATATTATGATTTCATTCTTTTGAATATGATGAGTAGTTCTCATTGGTATTGTTTTGTATAAAAGATTGTATTTATCCGTTAACCTTCTAATTTCATCTGTATCATCATATGTAAGCATATATTTTCCACTAAGTCTTGAAGTTAATTTGAAAAGCTTCTCATGGTCAATATCGAAATAAGTATATAAACGTTTACCTGCTTTTGTATAAGGGGGGTCGATGAAAAAGTATTTTTCCTTATCAGAAATGTTTTTTTCTAAAAAGTCAAAAGCATCACCGGTTTTAAAGTCTATTTTATTTTTTACGAGATTGATGGCCATAATCCTGTCATGCAGAGTTTTTGCATACCATCGTGATTTTATTCCTTTTCCATTTTCACCATTTTTAATTAATCCCGAACCTTTAGTTATTATTCCTCCATGAAAAATCCTGTTCTTTAGAATAGTGCTGAATGCTTGTTCTTTAATAGATTTCTTATTTTTTGATAAAACTCTTTTTGCATTTTCAATAGTTAAATCAAATTCAAGAATTGTAGTTGCAAGCCAATTAGTATCACCATTTATAATTACTTCCCAAACGGAGGCTACTTCTTCATCAAGTTCAATCATTGTAATTTTGCTTGCTAAATTTTCAAATGCAGCAGTTAGGCTAACAATTCCACCTCCGACAAATGGTTCACATAAATGTTTATTGTTAGTATCTTGTTTTAGCCAACGTCTAATAACCGGAACTAACCAGGTTTTTCCACCCGGGTATCGGAATGGACTCCTTTGGGGTACAGAAGCAACGTTAACAACTTTAGGTTTGGTTGTTTTTTTCTGAGTTTCAAATAATGTAAGCTGTTCTCCCATAGTTACTTGCTAATTATATCGGTTAACGACGGTGTGTCAGGTGAATTACTATCTAAATGTTCATCAAGTTTGTTTTGAAGCGTGTTGACGAAATTTGAAATATCTCCGGGAATTGGAGTGGTAACTCTGTGAAGAGCCGGCTCAAATTCAGTATAAATTGTCTTCGATAGGAATAGATTGTATTGATTTGATTTTTTATCAAATTCCAAATCATATAAAAACCATGCAATATCGGCTTTATCTTTTGTAGTTTCAGGCAAATTAGGCAAAGTCTCATAAAAAGATTTTTGGAGGGCAACTGCCTGTTTCTTTCCCCAAGATTTGAAGATCCCTCCTTTATACAACATTTGAGGAATTAATCTTTTTCGGGAAGAAGATAAATAATCAGGTTTTGGATAATTATAACCAGTTGGCCAAACAAAATCTTTACCGGGGTTTTTTATAAACGATTCAAAAGGATTACGCAAATTCCCAGAGATATAAACACCTTGAACTTCTAATGAGGCAAAATCAATTAGTCTGCCGCTTTCGTCATACTCTACTAATACAAAGTCAATATTACCAGCTGATTGCCCGTTCTTATCAACTAACCTGATTTCAGATAATGATGTCCAATTTGATTTGTCACCAAAGGCAAAATTTGCAGCATTTTCTACTATTATCCAATCTTCTCGAAATCTGGTTGGACAGGTAATTACTGAGTTATTTCCATGTCTAACGCTACATACTCCTAAAGGATTGTTTGCTTTATCTTTTGTACAATTGGGAACTTTATTATTAAAAGGACATAATTTTTTTGTTCGATATCGTTTTGCCTTGGCTGATTCATTATCTAAAGGAAATCCGAAAACCTCTACTAATGGGTTATTATTTTTACTGTTTTTGCTCATATTGCAAAGATACAAAATCTATCGGCCGACATAATATGTTACACCGTTTTTAGCAATGGTGCTAACATGTTAATAATTAAATCTAACGTAACCCAATTCCAAAAAATCAATTAACAACTACCCAATCAATAATGTAAAAACAATTGAACGATGAAGTAATCGTACAATAAAACCGACAACTTTATTAATTTTATTTAAATGCTGTTTTCTCATGCGAAAATCATTAATTTTGCGAGGCTTTTTAAGCAGTGTTTGTAAGAAAAATTAGTTTTATAATCCTTAATCTAAAGTAGATATGTCAGAAAAAATCACGTCAAAAAAGGCGATGGAACTTGAGGACAAATATGGTGCTCACAACTATCACCCTTTACCGGTAGTTTTATCAAAGGGAAAAGGCCCTAAAGTATGGGATGCCGAAGGAAAAGAATATTTCGACTTTTTATCAGCCTACTCAGCTGTTAACCAAGGACATTGTCATCCAAAAATTGTTGGTGCCATGGTAGATCAGGCTCAAACGTTAACCCTTACCTCAAGAGCTTTTTACAGCGATGTATTGGGAGTTTACGAAAAATATATTACCGAATATTTTGGTTACGACAAAGTGCTTCCCATGAACTCGGGTGCCGAAGGTGATGAAACCGCCTTGAAACTGACCCGTAAATGGGCTTACGAAAAAAAGGGAGTTCCCGAAGGCGAAGCTAAAATTATTGTTTGCGAAAATAATTTCCACGGCCGCACCATAACCATTGTGTCCATGTCAACCGACCCGGATGCAAAAAAAGGTTTCGGCCCCTATACTCCCGGATTTATTGTTATACCTTACAATGATTTGGATGCCCTGGAAAAAGCCTTGGAAGACCCCAATGTTGCAGGATTTCTGGTAGAACCCATCCAGGGGGAAGCCGGTGTTATGGTTCCTGATGAAGGCTACCTTTCAAAGGCCTATCAAATGTGTAAAGATAAAAATGTGCTTTTTATCGCCGATGAAGTTCAGACAGGTATTGCACGTACAGGAAAACTGTTGGCCTGCGACCACGAAAACGTGCGCCCAGATGTACTGATTCTCGGCAAAGCCCTTTCAGGAGGTGCCTATCCCGTTTCTGCTGTGCTGGCCGATGACGATATCATGCTGACCATCAAACCCGGCGAGCATGGTTCAACCTTTGGTGGTAACCCTGTGGCAGCCCGCGTGGCAGTAGCCGCCCTTGAGGTTGTGAAAGAGGAAAACCTTGCCGAACGTGCTGAAAACCTGGGCCGGCTTTTTAGAGACGAAATGAAAAAAGTAGATTCTGAAATGATTGAACTGGTTCGCGGTAAAGGATTGCTCAACGCTGTTGTTATCAGGCCTAAAAATGGTAAAACTGCCTGGGATGTTTGTGTTAAAATGGCTGAAAACGGCCTGCTTGCCAAACCAACCCACGATCATATTATCCGCTTTGCTCCTCCATTGGTAATCAGCGAAGAGGAACTAATGCAGGCAATTGAGATTATTAAAAAGTCGTTGGCAGCGTTTGAATAAAGTTTTAACAAAATAAACATTGTATATCCTCCGGCAAAAGCCGGGGGATTTTTTATTTTGAACCCTTTGCTGCAATTGCTAACTGATAAAATTGAGCGCATAAAAAAACCACAACCGATTAGTTGTGGTTTTTTTATGCAATACTCGTTTTTACAAAGGATTGGCAGTAACTTTTAAATCAATAACTACTCCAAATGTAATGGCAACGTCGGGCTGGTCAACAGCACCGTCAACCGCAACCAAAAGCGAATGTTGTGCGTTTAGGGCACTTACAATACTTGCCCAGTCGCCATCGGTAACTTCCAAAATAGTTGTCCCGGCCGTTAATGCAAGTGCATTGGCATCAGCAGTATAAAGCACAGCTTGTGTATCATTGTCTTTAACCGTTAAATGGCCTTCGGTCAAATTTGCATCAGGGTTAATGGTTTGAACCTTTAATGTAATTTTTTGAATATTCCAGTTTTTAATGTTATCCCAATACTTTTTGATGTTATCGTCAGATGTGGGATCAATTACCGAAGAGCCGCTAAAGGCAAAATCGGCAGCTCTTGTTTCGCTTGCCGAGGTGGCATCCATGGTTGTGCTAAGGGTGGCATCAAAAGTAACATCTGCCAAACTGGTTGCTTTATCGCAGGCCGTAAATGTTACTGCAATTGCCCCGAAAACAATAAGGGCTAATAATTTTAAATTTTTCATGTTATTTTTTTTGGTTATTAATATTAAATTTTTCGTGTCAAAGATAGCCAATAAATTTGACAAAAGATTTTCTATTTACGTCCCGGATAAACTTTCAGGGCTTCTGCAAGTACCTTAACCGAGCTTTTTAAATCCTCCACATTCAGCACATAGCTAATGCGAACTTCGTTTACTCCTTTACCGGGAGTTGAATAGAAGCCTGTTGCCGGAGCCAACATAACCGTTTGATTCTCAAGAGTAAAATCTTCTAACAGCCATTGGCAGAACCTGTCGGAATCATCAATGGGCAAGCGTGCAACCACGTAAAAGGCTCCGGCGGGATTGGGACAAAATGCACCCTCAATGTTGTTAATACCTTCAACAACTGCATTGCGGCGGGCAAGGTATTCGGCCTCTACTGCTTCAAAGTAAGCTTTTGGCGTATCCACGGCAGCTTCGGCGGCAACCTGCCCAAAAGTGGGCGGACTTAAACGTGCCTGCGCAAACTTAAGCGCCGTAGCCATCACCTCTTTATTTTTTGAAATCATCCAGCCAATGCGTACGCCACAGGCACTGTACCGTTTTGAAACCGAATCGATAAGGATAACATTGTTTTCAATTCCTTTTAAGTGCATGGCCGTATGATGTTTGTGATTATCATACACAAACTCGCGATACACCTCATCGGCAATAAGGAAAAGGTCGTGTTTTTTAACAATATCCCGTAGAGTTTCAAGCTCCTCCTTTGAGTAGAGATAGCCTGTGGGGTTGTTTGGATTACAAACCAGAATGGCTTTGGTTTTTTCAGTGATATTTTTTTCAAAATCCTCCATGGGCGGCAGGGCAAACCCCGATTCGATATCAGAAAAAATGGGTTTAACTTTAATGCCGGCGTTGGTGGCAAACCCGTTGTAGTTGGCATAAAATGGTTCTGGAATAATTACCTCATCATCAGGATCCATTATCGACTGAAAGGCGAACAATAAAGCCTCCGAAGCTCCTGCCCCCACAATTATTTCGTCGGGTGTTACGTCAATATTAACCGATTTGTAATACTCGGTAAGCTTTTGCCGCAACGACAACATGCCTGCCGAATGGCTGTAAGCAATAACCTTAGGTTCGTAATTTTTTACCGCATTTAGTGCAACCTCCGGGGTTTCTATATCCGGTTGGCCAATGTTAAGGTGATAAACTTTAACACCTCTCGACTTGGCTGCCTCGGCATAGGGAACCAGCTTGCGAATGGGTGATTCGGGCATCGTTTGCCCCTTTTTTGATAATTGTGGCATGGTTTAGAAATTAAAAAAAACTGACTACCTGCCACACTCTTCGTGCTGCAAATAGTCAGTAAAAAATATTTAAAAATAAATTATTTATTCGATGGGGCTACACTTGATTTGGGTTTTGCCGGCATCTCTTCCTTTGGCTTGGGAATTACTTTTCCTTTAATTCGCAATACAACTGTTTTGGGCGATACTGAGTTTGAATAAACGGTAACGGTTTTGTTAAATGCACCATTTCTGTGTGTATTGTAAGTAACTTTTATGGCACTTGATTCACCGGGTAAAATTGGTTCTTTTGGCCAGTGAGGCACAGTACATCCACACGACGAACGCGGTTTGGTCAAAATCAGGGGTTCGTTACCTGTATTTGTAAAGTCAAAACTAAAGGTGCCGTTTGACCCATAATAAATTTCACCGTAATTATGGCTTAAGGTTTTAAAAGTAATTTGAGGCCCGTTTTGTTTTTTGGCCACTTGTGGTTCTTTTTTTTCAGTTTGCGCCGAAACAATCAGCACCGATAAAAACAATACTGACAGTAAAACAATCTTTTTCATATTTTGACATTTTAAATTAAAGATGAAGCAAATGTAATATTTTTCAATGGCTAACATTTTTTTTACCGCTCTTTTTTAAGTTATTTTAATACATTTCTGCCTTACATGGCAAAATCAAATCGTACCCGGATTCCATATTTTGGCATTTGCGGATAGTTGACCGGCATGGGACGCCAGATTCCTTCGATGCGGAGGAGCTGAAAAATATTTTCAAAACCGGCTCCAACTTCCAAATAATGTTTACCCGGAATATCCATATTCCAGGGGTATTGTAAAATATCCTGATGTTTTTGGCTAAGATTCCCCAGCATATATTTAGCCGAAACAACTACTCTGATATTTAGTTTTTTAATAAGCGGTATCTTATTCATAATTAAACCGTTGAAATGGTGTTCGGCCATCAAACTTACATATTTATCGGTAGCAGCAGTGGCACTGTTTAGCAAGTTAAATCGGTATTTCGAATCGCCGTAAGTGTCGTTTCCCCTTATGATTTCGAGCATGGGATACGGAATCTTACCCCAAATATATCCTGCTTCAAAAACATACTTAAATCGCATAAAGCCTATAGGAACCATATGTTTAACGGTAAGATGCAGCTTAAAATAGTTTCTGTTGACGTCGGCAACCCTGTAACGCCCGG
The DNA here is from genome assembly GCA_027011095.1 of Bacteroidales bacterium. GTDB lineage: Bacteria > Bacteroidota > Bacteroidia > Bacteroidales > F082 > B16-G9. The sequence goes on along the minus strand of JALVAQ010000254.1, from coordinate 1,294 downwards.
CGGTTCCCACAATGTTAATAATGGGATAAAAAGTAGTGAGATAATACCTTCGTAAAAACTTATCGGAAATTTTCTGTTTCCACGACAGCCGAAGCCGTAAACTTATCGAATTATTATAGATGTAATTAACATGTTTTCCGTTGTGAATAAAGGGGGTATAGATTCCTTCGCGCAACTTGTCGTTGTTATAGCTCAGCCAGGTGGTCACTCCTTTTCGCCACTCTCGTTCAAAATAGATGTTAATGCGGTAGAGCATGCTGCGCCGGTCGCTGTGAAACCGCTTAAAAATATCGGCGGCAAAACTGTCTTCGCCCGTATTGAGCATATTTTCTTTGATAAGCCTTATGTGGCCGAAAACGCCAAACAAATACATATCTTTAATGTATCCCCCACCAATTAACGTGCGGTGTTTGGTGTTAAACTTGTACTGTCCGTAAATCGAATATTTCCACTCTTTATCTTTAAAGCCATAGCCCAAACTGCCGCCCAAGCTGTAATGCGGGCTAAAATCTTCGGAGGTTCTTACCCCGAGGTTGAGCCTGGTACCTTCTATGCTGTTATTCTTAAACGTTCCCAAATAGGGGCCGATATCGATTTTTCCCACGTTAAAATAGCCGGTAATAAACATGTTGGTTATTTTTTCGGCTGCTTTTATCCACCACAAATTGTTGGTTGAATCAATTATTTGCGAGGTTTTGTTAAAACTGTTATTGTTGGTTTTATTCCGGTAAGCTAAAATTGATGAATCGGCTGTTTTGTTTGAAAGAGTGGCGGTATCGGATAGGGGATAGGCATCGCTTCCCAGCCGTACCTTTGAATAAACAGTGGTTTTTTCCACTTCAATCATGGCATTTTTGGCCTCATTTTTAATTTTAAAGTAATGAAACGACGCTTCTATTTTATTGCTTTTAAAAAAGAGGGTTGTGTCGTTTACAAAATCAAAATCAAAGGTTACTTTAAAGCGGTTGATATAGTTGATGTTAGCCGACTTTGGCAGCGTGGCATTAATGCTTGTAATGGCCCACAAGTCTTTTATAACCACAAATTTACCCGTAAAGGCAAGGTCTTTTTTGTCTCTTGGCACAAATTTTACGGTGTAATATTTTCTACCGTTAACCATGGTGCTGTCTTCGAGGTAATAGCGATAAAATACCAGGCCGTTTTTGGCTAACGGGCTTAAAAAAGTGTGGCCAAACAAGTCAACAAAGTTTTTATAAAAATTCATTTCGGCACTAAGCGAATTGTCATATCCTTCAATATCGATATCTTCAAGGCCAACAATACCCTTGGTCTT